>JAYEHL010000178.1:0-9383 GCA_034659515.1 Chloroflexota bacterium
TAATCTCAGAAGAGTAAAGGCCATTTAAAAAGTAGGAACCCTCATCAAAATCCCAGCCTTCCTTAGCATTAGCGAACTGCTGTCTAAGGGATGATAGTGCTTTATCGGCAGTATCTAAAGTTGATCGAAGCTCTTGTAAGCTACCTGTTTTTGCAGCATTCCGGAATTTGCGCAGTGATGCTAATAAAGTATTTGCCAATTTTAGTGTAGCTATGGCATCCGACTCAGTCTTAGCCAGTGCTTTCTCAAGATTGGATTCACCTCGATTTTGCATATTTACTCCTTACTTCCCTAAAATATGGGGGTAAATAACTCAATGTACTAACAAATAATATATTGTTCGTAAACATCAATTGCATAGTATCACACAGTTGCCTAGTTTCTCAATAAAACTCTGACTTATCACTTCTCCTTTGGTGACCCCAAGCGACGGAGGTTCAAACGCTTCGATGAGATTAAGCAAAACGGTGAAAGGTTCACCCGCCGTTTCTACACCCTGCACCATCTCAATGCGATCAATCAAATGCGATGCGACTGGACATGGAATCTCCCGTTCCGGATCGGGCTACCGGTTCGGCAGCAGCCCGACAACCTTATCCCAGATGATCCTCTCGATCACATTCTTGGGAAGAGAACCGTCAACCACCATCCAGAGATTGGGGTCGGCCTTCACCATCTCAAGGTATCCCTGCTTCACCCGCTGATGAAAAACGAAATCCTCCAGCTCAAAGCGGTCCTTGTTGCGCTTGCGGGCAAGGGCCTGCCCCACATCGGTATCTAGGAAGATGATAAGGTTCGGCTCCAGCCCGCCCGTGGCGATGTTATTTATCCTGTTTATCAGGTCGAAATCGAGGCCGCGGCCGTATCCCTGGTAAGCTATCGTCGAGTGATAGAAGCGGTCGCAGAGAACGACTTTGCCTTCCTTCAGTGCCGGACGAATCACATTCTTAATCAGTTGCGCTCGCGAGGCATTGAACAGCAGAAGCTCGGCGATCGGATCGCTGTCCGCCTCGCCTTTGAGCCACTGCCGCACCTCGCGGCCCAGCGGCGTGCCGCCGGGCTCCTGCGTCAGGATGACCGGCACGCCGGAACTTCGTATGTTCTTGAACAGCGCCTTGGCCTGGGTGCTCTTACCGCACCCTTCTCCGCCTTCGAACGTGATGAATAATGACAATTGCGACTCCTTAATCTAAACGATATCAGTTAGTCTGCTTGTAGCGCTGAAATCTTATCAACCCCCTGTATCCCCCACTCATGAGGGAAGTTAAAAAGATTTGGGGGACACCCCCGATTACCCCCGTCAGGAGAAGGTTCTCCTGCACCTCTCTTTTAAAATATTCTCACCTTATTGAGAAAACCGTTATGTAGGGGCAGGCCCCTGTGCCTGCCCTTTCTCGGGCAACCACGGGAGGTTACCCCTACATCCCTATCTTATTCCCAACGTAGGGGCGAGGTGACCTCGCCCTCTACAATATCGACGCCCGGCAAATTTGTAGGGGCGCCGCTTGCTGCGCCCTCTTTATCGTGCAGTTTCTCGAATCTTTCCTATCCGTGATAAATCCTGACCCGGCGATGCGGCTCGCGGCCGGTGCTCTGCGACTTCAGGCTGAAGCGCTCGGCGAGCTGGTGTTGCAGCATCCTGATATATGAGTTCTGCGGCTTCAGATCCATCTCATCCTGAACACCTTCCGCCACCTCCGCTATGGCCTCCTCGGCCTCTCTCATGGCACGGCTGAACTGATCCTCGGTCTCCTCCATATCGAATATGTTGGCCAGCGACTGCTCCATCTGCGAGGTCCCGTTGTTTTTGAGCACATAGATCGGGATGCCCGCCGCCTCGGCATCGCGGATGGGCTGGGCCTTCTTGCGATAATAGCTCCTGGAGGTCATCAGCAGCGTAGCTTCTTTCAGATTGTTCGTCATCTTGGCCGGCAGATGCATGCTGTTGACCGTCTGCTCCAGCCGGGCGCGGTTAATACCGAAGGGATATATCCGGGTTATCGATCCCGGGGACTCTTTCTTCGCCTTTTGTCTGGTAGCAGGCACCGTCTGCTCCCGCCTGACCTCCTGATGCTCGTCGACCCACCTCAGCTCGGGAGGTACGGGGCGCCCGCGCAGCATCGAATCGATCACATTGGCGACGTCGGCATGCACCGCAACGTGATGCCAGTCCTGAATCTCGACCACGATATCGAAGGTGGGAGGAGCCTTGCGCTCCAGTATCGATTTTTGCGTACCGCGCCTCTTGGCCTCCTCGTCGCCGAGGGTTACGCTCTGTATGCCGCCGATAAGATCGGCCAGGGTGGGATTCATGACCAGGTTATCGAGCGTATTGCCGTGGGCCGTAGCCACCAGCTGCACGCCGCGCTCGGCGATGGTCCTCGCCGCCAGCGCCTCGAGCTCGGTGCCGATCTCGTCTATGACGATAACCTCGGGCATGTGATTCTCCACCGCCTCGATCATTACGGCGTGCTGAAGCTTGGGGGTGGAAACCTGCATGCGGCGCGCGCTGCCGATGGCGGGGTGGGGGATATCGCCATCGCCTGCTATCTCATTGGAGGTATCGACGACCACCACACGCTTCTTTAAATCGTCTGCCAAGACGCGGGCCATCTCGCGGAGCATGGTGGTCTTACCGACGCCCGGCCCGCCCATTAAAAGTATGCTCTTGCCCGATCCGATCAGGTCCTCGATGAGCTTGATCGTTCCGTAAACGGCCCTGCCGACCCGGCAGGTGATCCCCACGATATTGCCGCTGCGATTCCTGATGGCGGAGATGCGATGCAACGTACGCGCGATTCCTGCGCGGTTATCGCCGCCGAAGGCCCCTATGCGGCTGACGACGTATTCGATATCATCCTGCGTTATCTCCCTACCGTTCAGCGTTATCTCACATTCGGGATAACGCGCCTGCGGCAAACGACCGAGGTCCATGATCACTTCGAGAAGTTCGCTGCTATCTTCCCTTCGCTGTATCGGCTGCGCGATATGCGGCGGCAATCGGTCCAGCAGCGCCTCGAGATCGTCCGTTATTCTCTGAAACATCTCCACCTCACGCTTGCATCGGTACAAATCCCGGCTCTTCGACCCTTATGATATTCTCTCTAACCATCGTCTCAAACCTGGCAATATTATCGAAACCCGAGTTCTCCAATATCCCCTTAAGCTGCCATTGGGATGCAGACACGATGCATAATACAGGCCTCTTACCTCTCAGGCAATTCAATGCGTAGGCCACCAGCCATTCCAGTCCGCCGCCCTCCATCTGATGGAAAATAATCTCGAAGCACCCCTTGCCCTTGGCCGAGGACGTCCGCAACCAGCCTGCTAAAGCGTCTCCCCGGTGGACAATGAACTCGGCGCGATGCTCAAACCAGGTGCTGCACTCCAGGCTGTCATGCCATTCCTCAAAGGTCATGCCCTCCGCATTGCGCACCCCTAACGGCACCGCAGAGTTATACAATGTGTACAATCCCCAATCATCGCCCTGCCAGCGGCTGCGAATATCGTATCCGGTGGGAGGAGGAGGGAGCGAAGGCGTCGACCTGCCATCATACCTGTATGTAAAATACCTGTTATAGCTGGAGAACCCCGCCCGCCTGGCGGCATCGACAACGGAGCTATTGATCGACAGGTTCAAAAATATTTTCCTCACCCCTCGCTTGGCCGCTGCCCGCCCCACAAAATCCAGTAATGCGTAGCAGTGTTCCTCATCGCTGGCCTGCAAATAGTCCACGTGCCAGATTTGAGGTGAGGCTCCGCTCTTCACCGAGACAAGGCTGCCGATTCTGCCGCCATCGTCTGATATCCATGTGCGCCGTCTCCCCCTCAGCGGAACCCAGTGCTCCAGAAATATCTCCGGCGAGAAGAAGCTTCTCCTGCTCGGCAGATCGCGAGTGATAGCCTCGTTCGACAACTCGAGCGGAGACGGAAACAGGAAAGACAATGCATCTGTACGATAAATCGCCCTTATCATCTCTTCACGCTACTTTTGACGATGTCCACAAAGTAGGCATGCAGACGAAGATCATCGGTGAGCTCGGGATGGAAGGACAGCGCCAACATATTTCCCTGTCTAGCCGCTACAGCCGTCCCATCGGGCAACCGCGCCAGCACCTCGACACTTTCCCCCACGGTATCGATGAACGGCGCGCGAATGAAGACTGCGTGAAACGGCGGATATCCGATCGCGGGTATCGATAGCACGAATTCAAAGCTGTCCACCTGCCTGCCGAAACCGTTACGCCGAACCCTGATATCCATTGCATCAAGGGCAGACGCACCTATATCCGACACCCCGTCGGACAGCAGTATCATTCCGGCACAGGTGCCCATGACGGGAAGACCATCGCGACACAGATCACGAACCGGAGCCGTGAGATCGTAATCGCGCATAAGCCTTGTCATGGTAGTGCTCTCTCCACCGGGTATCACCAGGCCATCGAGGCCTTTTAACTCCTCTCGTACCCTGACCTCAAACGTATCGACGCCGAGCCGACGAAAACAAGCTATGTGTTCCTCAAAGGCCCCTTGAAGGGCCAATACCCCGATCCTGACCGCACTACCTCTCGGCAAAAGGGATGTCCCCGAATATCGATGCTTTGCGGAAACGTCTACCATCCCCTGGAGGACAGCAGATTGTCGTCCGGTATTTCGCTCATCTCCAGGCCGGGCATGGCCTCGCCCAAACCCTTGGAGACCTCCGCGATTATCTTCGGGTCGCGATAATGAGTTACTGCCTTAACGATAGCCTTGGCCCTCGTCTCCGGGTCGCTGGATTTGAATATACCCGATCCCACAAAGACACCCTCAGCGCCCAGCTGCATCATGAGCGCCGCATCCGCAGGGGTGGCCACGCCGCCGGCGGCGAAGTTTACGACCGGAAGCCTGCCCTCATTTCGAACCTCCATCACCAGCTCCAGCGGCGCACCGAGCGCCTTCGCCTCGGACACCAGCTCATCGTTAGTCATATTCTTCAGCTTGCGGATACCATCCACCACCGCGCGCATGTGCCGCACCGCCTCCACGATATTGCCGGTGCCGGCCTCGCCCTTGGTCCTGATCATCGCGGCGCCCTCGGCTATCCGGCGCAGCGCCTCCCCAAGCTCGCGGCAACCGCACACGAACGGCACCTTGAAATCGTGTTTCCAGATGTGATGGCTCTCATCGGCAGGCGTAAGAACCTCCGATTCATCTATGTAATCGACGCCGAGAGCCTCCAGCACCTGCGCCTCCATGAAATGCCCGATGCGGCACTTGGCCATCACCGGTATCGAAACCGCGTCCATTATCGCTAAAATGACGTTGGGGTCCGACATGCGCGCCACACCTCCAGCGACACGTATATCGGCGGGTACGCGCTCCAGCGCCATGATGGCACACGCCCCGGCCTCCTCGGCGATCTTCGCATGCTCGGGCGTGACCACGTCCATGATAACGCCGCCCTTAAGCATCTGGGCAAGACCCGTTTTTACTTTCCAGGTACCTTTGTCCATTCCACCCTCCGTAGAATCCACATAAATATTCTACTCCCAAGGATAGCTTAATGCAATTCCAGTGGAAAACGCTACCCCTTACCTTTAACGGGTATTGACAAACCAATTTTAAATATGTTTAATTACACTCGGAAAAGATGAAAGGAGTAGATATGCGTTTGAGGAAATTCCCGCTATTTATGTTGGCACTCATACTATTGACCAGCCTTTCGATTGTAGGGTGCGGTGGCGCGTCGGCGACTTTCGAGTTGTCCAATTTCAATGTGCCCGCCAGCGTGACTCAAGGGGAACAGGCTACGATCACGGTTGAAGTATCCAATACCGGCGAGGCAAGCGGCACCTACACGGCAACACTCACCATAGACGGAACCTCGGTTGGCAGTCAGGACGTAACCCTGGAAGCTGAGGCCTCCCAGACGGTCACCTTCACCTATACGCCCTCCGCGACGGGCGCGCATACCGCAGCTATAGGCGAGCTCAGCGAGACCTTCTCGGTAATCGAAGTGGACATCGAGGGATACTGGTCCATACCATACGAAATCAGCGGCGGCCAGATCACCCTGCGCGTATCACTCCTCGGTGGCACCCCTGAGACCAAGGTCGTACCACTCTCCACAGAGCAGAGCGGCTCTATCGTCCTCCAGGTAGCAAAGGCGAAAGTCGATGGAGCGCGCGAAGTAATCATCGCTGTGGACGACTGGATGATGGACCCGGCGCCGGTCACTATAACCGGCGTAAGCATGACCATATATTTAAACCTGTACGAAGATGCCACCGGCACACTTTACGTCGAGGACGGCGTCGGCGATGTGGATATGAGTTCCGAGAGCGCGGCGGGAAGGGACCCGATTCAGGAGGACACCTACGGCGACGGCACCATGGACGCAGCAGGCTCGATGGTACTGGATTCGCCGCTCTTAGGACTAGCCGTCACCGTGCAGGATGTCGAACTCCCGTTCGACTTCGTCTTCACCACCGGACACGCCTACAACATCGTGTCTAGGCCGGACAAGGGGCTGGACGGCGCGGTGATGGAGAGCGACGGCGTTCCGTTCGCGAAAGACGGAGGCCCCGCTGACTACGTCGGCACAGCCGGCACCATTGCGACGACCGGCACCGGCGACTGTCTGAACCTGACGCTGGTAGGTTTCACCACGGACTTCCAGACGGAGATCCAACTAGAGCTTACCCCTGTTGAATAACATTTAAGATTTCTGTCGAACGATAAAGTCACCCCGCCTTGCGGGGTGACTTTTCTTTTTTCGGGCGGATTCTATCCTCAGAGGGCCTGGCGATCATTGGCAGCCGGCGAATTTCGCAGTGATCAAAAAATCACGCGCCAGACGCCGCAAAATAAGCAATTTTAAAAATTTTTGTGATAAAGGGTTGCCAAATAAGTTATTTTGGTGTAAAATAATATACGATTTAGTAAACAAGTAAGCTAATTTATCTGGATACATAATTTACAAGCTAAAATACATGTTATGCACAAAATTAAATAAAATGCATCTCGATTAGAACCCCAAACATTATTTGGGGTTGTAGTTATTCCAGGACAAATGAAAGAGTAAAGTAACCGCACGCAATAATGCATATTTCGAGGAGGAAAGCTATGAGAGAGCTGAAAGAAGCAGTAGTGGTTGACGCAGTTCGTACTCCGATCGCCAAGTCTGCATGGAAGGGCAAAGGAGAGAAAAAAGGCGATTTTTGTGACGTATCGTCACATTTTTTAATAGACGCCGTAATAACTGCACTCGTAGATCGTATTAAACAGAAAAACCCTGATTTCAATACTGCGGAGATAGAGGACTGCGCGGTCGGATGCCATGCGACCATCGGCGAACAATCGATGATCGGCAGGATGGCGGTCCTGATATCAGACCTGCCGGACGAAGTCTCCGGATGGACGGCGACTAGGTACGGCTGCGGGGGGCTCCAGGCGATCATATCGCAGGCCCAGGCGATCATGAGCGGTTGCGGAGATGTCATGATCGCCGCCGGTGTGGAGAATATGAGCAGGTACCCGCTGATGGCTCCCCTCGAATCAGCCCTGAAGAGCGGTTACCCCATGAAGCCTCACCCGAATTTCGAAAAGAGGGGAGGCTTCGTTATGATGGGCACCGCCGCCGAGATGATAAGCGATAAATATGGCGTTTACCGGGAGGAAATGGACCGCTTCAGCCTCCGGAGCCATCAGAAAGCAGTGAAATCTATGCGCGAATCCGACTGGTACGAAAAGAGGGTCATGCCCATCCACATATCGCCTAACGGTCACGCAGGCAAAACAGTATCCCGCGATGAAAATCCGAGGGAGATCGCCCTAGATGAGCCGGATGCAGCCTGGGAAAAGATGGCGGTGCTGGAGCCGCGCTTTAAGGATGGCGGAGAGGTAACCGCAGCAAGCTCAGCCGGGCTGGCGGACGGGGCCGCCGCAGTGATGCTTATGTCAAAAGAAAAGGCCGAGAAGTTGGGGCTCAAGCCTATGGCGACAATAAGATCGATGGCCGTGGCCGGCAGCGATCCCTTCTACCATCTCCTCGCACCGATACCGGCAGCCAGAAAAGCGTTGGAAAGAGCTGGTATCACAATCGGTGACGCAGAAGTGATCGAGATAATCGAGACCTTTGCCGCCCCAGTCCTCGCCTTCTGCAAGGAGTTCGATCTGGATTACGATGATCCCAGGATCAATCCCACCGGCGGCGCCATAGCGCTGGGCAACCCCATCGGCTCCGCGGGAGTACTGTATTTTATCGAGATGGTTCACTGGATGGAACGTAACAATCTGAGATGGGGGCTCCAATGCCTCTCCGGCGTTCATGGAGTTGGCGCAGCTACCGTAGTTGAGCGGGAAGCTTAAGATCCCTTATTCAGCCTGCAAGGGTTGTCTCTGGAAGCAGGGGCAACCCTTTTTGTATCTATCGACGGATATGAACACAATCCTTTGCTATTGAAGCTTTGCGCCCATGATGTTACAATCACTAGCTGTGGGCCGTTAGCTCAGGGGAAGAGCACCTGACTTTTAATCAGGGTGTCGTGGGTTCAAATCCCACACGGCTCACCATATAAATCTGAATTCTTTCCTAATATTTTCCTCGCCGGGCTGAGGCTGGGCAGCCCCAAGATATGGGGATGGCATGTAGTTGTCGTCTGCACAATAGCGGCGATAGTCCTGTATGCGTCCTCTTTCAGTTCCTCCCTTCAAAGCTATTACCAGGAGCAAAACTTCGACTTGCTTACTTACTTCTGGACGAGCTGCATCAGCCTGGCCGCATGGGAGTTCTTTTACCGCGGCTACCTCCTGTTCGGCCTCAGAGAGAGATTCAAAGAAGGCGCCATCTTATTACAGACGATACCGTTCGTGCTGATGCACCTCGGGAAGCCGGAGTTGGAGACAATTAGCACTATATTCACCGGGATAATTTTCGGTTACGTTGCATACCGGGGCAAGTCCTTCTGGCCGGCCTTTATCATCCACCTGTTCATCAATATCTTCTTCGTAAGCTTGATAAACTACAGGTATCCTTTACCTGAGACTGCTGAAAAAGGTTGTATCCAGCCATATCCTTTCAAAGCAGCGGCGAATTTTCTACTGACTGCCTGGGTAGAGACCTTACAAGAGCCTTTTTACTTCAAAACCAACCTGTTTTCACCCCCGTTTAGCCCCTCCATTTCACTATAACCCTGAAATAGGCACGGGTATCCCTTGCTGAAAAACCCCGCCTTCGGGAGTTTTACGATAACCCTGATGGAACAAAAGCTTAACCATTCTCTTTAAGTTGCAGACGACAGCACTCATAGTGAATTGGATGGACAGCTTAGCTAAACCCCAGTAACGGCAATACTCAAGCCCGTGAAACCTCTTAAGCTCGGCAAACTTCCTCTCTATCT
>JAYEHL010000179.1:0-9206 GCA_034659515.1 Chloroflexota bacterium
TGTGGGATGCGGTGTACAGGCAGACCGGCATGATAAAGGTCGACAGCGACGATGATATACTGGACTACATGCAGGCGTTTTACTACCTGCCGCTTCCGCGCGGGAACAGGGCGGCCATCGTCGTCGCCACCGGCGGCATCGGGGTTACCATCGCCGATGCGTGCGCCGACTACGGGCTCGAAGTTGCGCGGTTATCGGATGAAACGTGCAGCCGTCTACAGTCGATAGTTCCGACCGTGGGCACGTGCATCGACAACCCCATAGACCTCGGTATGATGTCGGCGTTCGATATGCAGATCGGCATCGATACGGTCAAGGCGCTGGCGGAGGACGAGGGGGTGGACATGATAATCAAGACCGTGGGCACCTCGGATGTTGAGCTTGTGCAGAAGGAGTTCGAGTCTCTGTCCGGTTTTGACAAGCCAGTAGTATATATATTCAGCTCTTCGCTGAGGGTGCACGTGGAACCGCCGAAGCCTGTAAAGGGCGTCAGCATATTCAGTAATGGGCGCAGGGCGGCGCAGATATTGAGCAAGATGGTTCAGTATCAGCGCTATCGCTCGGGGAACTGAGCCGGAGCCGCATATAAATTCCTTTTTTGTCTCCGTTCTGTTATTATTTGTTTTTATTAAGGCTATTGTAGATATGGACATCGTTCAACAACTGGAGCAGATATTTCATCCGCGCGGCGTGGCCGTAATCGGGGCCTCTAATAAACCGGGCAATCTGGGCGGTTTTTTCCTGCGCGGCTTTCTGCAGCAGGGTTTCGATGTCGATCGGCTCTATGTGGTGCATCCCAGCGAGAACGATGTATTTGGGGTCAGGGCGTTCCCCAGTGTGAACGATATACCCGGAGATTTAGACCTGGCCATAGTCTTTTCCCCCCGCGATGCCGTCCTCGATATAGTCAACGATTGTGTGAGCAGGAGCGTCAGGGGCGTGGTGATCTGCACATCGGGCTTTGCCGAAAACGGTCTGGACGGCTGGAGGTTGCAGCAGGAGATAACAAGGATAGCGCGACTGAACGGTACACGAATCATCGGACCCAATTGCCTTGGCATTTATTGCCCGGAATCGAAACTGGTGAATTACGCCGGTATCATGCCGAAGGAGGCAGGGACCGTCGGTATGTTCTCCCAGAGTGGTTCGATGACGGTATCGTTCCCTATCGCCGCGTCCGGAATGGGGATTTACTTCAACAAGGTGGTTAGCTGCGGGAACGAATGCGATCTGACCGCCGCCGATTTCCTGGAATACTTCTGGCGTGACAGCGGCATCGAGATAGTCGTGGGTTACATCGAAGGCGTAGCGGACGGCAGGAGGCTCTTCGATATTGCGAGGAGAGTGTCCGGGGAAAAACCTATATTGCTGTGGAAAGGCGGAACGAGCGATGCCGGGCGGCAGTCCGCCGTTACCCATACCGGCGCCCTCGCCGGATCGACGCGGGTCTGGGACGCCGTGTTCAAGCAATCGGGCATGGTGAGCATCGAGAGCGAGGACGAGCTGCTGGATTATCTCCAGGGATTTTATTATCTGCCGTTGCCGCGGGGTAACCGCGTGGCCGTCGTGTCGGCCACCGGCGGTCTGGCGGTGACCATAGCGGATGCATGCACGGCGTACGGGTTGGAGATCGTGCGATTGTCCGACAGGACTAAGCGAAGATTGAAATCGCTGGTGCCCGCGGTCGGCACCTGCGTGGAGAACCCCATCGATCTCGGCATGATGTCCTCTTTCAATTTGCAGATAACCCTGGATTCGCTGGAGACGCTGGCGAAGGACGAGCAGGTCGACATGATCATCAAGACGGTCGGGGGATCGAGCCCGGAGATGGTGAGCAAGGAGATCGAGGCTTTGAAGGGTTTCTCCAAACCGATTATCTACATCAGCGACCCGGCGATGCGGGTGACGATGGAAGCGCCCAAGCCGGTGAAAGGCGTTGCGATTTATACGTCCGGCAGGCGGGCGGCCCAGGTGGCCAGCAAACTGGTTCAGTATCAGAGGTTCCGCTCGGGGGACTGACAGGTGTGACCCCGCTAATTGATTTCGTCGGATTGATCCGCCTCGATCATCGTTTCTCGATTAGTTGAACAACAATCGCTTTTGTATCGTCTCTTATGAAGATACTGCTGATAAACCCCAATCGAATGAAGCCGCCGGTAGCACCCATCGCTCTCGATTATTTGGCCTCGGCTCTGGTCGATGAAGGGCACGCGGTCGAAGTGCTCGATCTGTGTTTCTCCGATAATCCTATCGATGACGTCCGCCGCTGTCTGGCGTCGAATAGCATCTCCGCTGTGGCCGTCACCCTGCGCAACACCGACGATACCAGCTTCGCAACCCGCGACTTTATCCTGCCGTGGGTGCGCCGGGTGATCGACTGCGTTCGCGAGAATACGGATGCGCCGGTAATAATCGGCGGCTCCGGATACTCCGTCGCCCCGGAGGGGGTGCTCGATTTCTGCGGCCTCGATGTGGGCGTCTGGGGCGAGGGCGAGCACTCGCTGCCGCTGCTTGTCGATCGAATCACGAAAGGCGAAGATTATCGCGATGTGCAGGGCGTCGTCTACCGCGATGCCGCCAGCTACCGCCGCGTCGCACCTCGTTACATCGACCTCGAAAATCGCGCAGCTCCTCGCAGGCAATCCATCGACAACCTTCGATACTACATGGAAGGCGGCATGGGCGGTATCGAGACCAAGCGCGGCTGCCCCAAGGCGTGCATCTACTGCGCCGACTCGCTGTGCAAAGGATCGTTGATGCGTTTGCGCTCGCCGTCGAGCGTCGCCGACGAGATCGAGACGCTGCTGGGCATCGGCGTCGATCACCTGCATATCTGCGACAGCGAGTTCAACTATCCCTACGAGCACGCCGCGTCGGTGTGCCGCGAGATCATAGATCGCAAGCTCGGCGATCGTGTGCGTTGGTACGCCTACTGTAGCGCTACGCCTTTCGATGAGGAACTCGCTCGAATGTTTTTACAGGCGGGCTGCGCCGGCGTCAATTTCGGCGTGGATAGCGCCTGTGATCGAGTGTTGCAAACGCTTGGCCGGGACTTCACCGCTGCCGATGTCGAAAACACCGCTCGGATCTGTCACCGTCAGGGCTTGGTCTTCATGTACGATCTGCTGCTGGGCGGGCCGGGCGAGACCCGTGAGTCGCTACGGCAAACCATCGAATCCATGAAGCGCATGTCGCCCCACCGCGTCGGCGCCAGCCTGGGCGTTCGCATCTATCCGGGGACGGCGCTGGCGGACATGGTGCTCGGACAGGGCCCGGTCGATATCAACCCCGACATTCACGGGGCCGCCGACGGATTGTTCCTCGAGCCTGCGTTCTACCTGTCGTCCGAGCTTGGCGAAGGTGCGGCCGATTACCTCGGACGCTTGATCGGCGGCGACGAGCGTTTCATGTTCATGTCGGGGGATCCGTCGGACAGCAATTATAACTACAACGATAATAATATCCTCGTCGATGCTATAAAGAGCGGCTATCGCGGGGCGTTCTGGGATATACTCAGGCGTCTGGCTTAGGGAGAACGCCGGTTCGGCTTTGACAATATCGAATTGCTAAATTAGAATTGCGGTTGGTGATCGGAATGGACAAATACGATGTGATAATAGTTGGCAGCGGGCCGGCCGGTATATCAGCCGCCGTTGAATTGAGCCAGACGCCGGGTTTGAGAGTACTCATCCTGGAGAAGGGCAAGGACATCGATTCCCGAATATGCCCCGGCATGAAGAAGGGGATCGGCTGCCGCCAGTGCTCTCCGTGCGATTTGGTCAGTGGTTGGGGCGGCGCCGGCGCGTATAGCGACGGCAAGCTCACATTGAACCCTGATGTCGGCGGCAGGTTGAAGGAATATGTCGGCGTCGCGAAAACGGAGGAGCTCATCCGATACGTCGACAGCAGCTACGCGAAGTTCGGGCGCTCGGATAGGGTATACGGTGTCGGTGACGAGGTGGAGGAGATAAAGCGCCGCGCAATACTAGCCGATCTGCACCTGACGCCGATGGTGGTCAGGCATATGGGAACGGAGCACGCCCGCGTTGTGATGGGAAGGATGCACGATTTCCTCGCCGGGAAGGTCGAGATAAAGCTGGGGGAGGTAGTAAAAGAAATTTTGACCGATGGCGGTACGGTTAAGGGGGTCTCGACTGAAAACGGCACGGAGTACGATTGCGATTACCTTATCGTTGCGCCGGGGCGCGAGGGGTCTGACTGGATCGTCCATGAGGCGGAGAGGCTCGGCCTGACGCTACAGATCAATCCTATCGATATCGGCGTCAGGGTGGAGGTGCCCGAGGCCGTGCTCAGGGAGATCACGGACGCCCTGTACGAGTGTAAACTGGAATATTATTCCGAATCCTTCGATGATCGCGTGAGGACTTTCTGTATGTGTCCTGCGGGAGAGGTGACCATGGAGACCACCGGCGGCGCCGATCCGGTGACTACGGTCAATGGCCATAGCTATGCAGAGCGCAAGACGAACAATACGAATTTCGCCATTCTGGTGAGCACCACCTTCACCGAGCCCTTCCGCGACCCGATAGCTTACGGTCGTTACCTTGCCCGGATGGCAAATTTGCTGAGCGGGGGAGTCATCGTACAGCGGCTGGGCGATCTGCTCGAGGGGCGGCGCTCTACGGAGCAGCGCATCGCGAGGGGCAACGTCGTACCTACGCTTAAGAGCGCGACGCCCGGAGATCTCAGCTTCGCACTCCCTTATCGATATTTAAAGGACATTATCGAGATGCTGTATGCCATGGACAGGCTCGCGCCCGGCGTTGCGTCGCGGCATACGTTGCTTTACGGCACCGAGGTCAAATTCTATTCTTCACGCCTCGCCCTCAGCGACAACATGGAGAGCGAGATAGCCAATATGTTCGCCGCCGGCGACGGGGTCGGCGTGAGCCGCGGTCTGGTGCAGGCATCCGCATCCGGCGTGGTCGCCGCGAGGGAGATATTGAAGCGGACAGGGGTCTCATCCGAAGTAACTTGACATTTTAGTGTGATGCGGAGATAATCGGCCATATTAAATGGTGTAGGAGGTGTCGTATGGCTACGGATGAAGGGAAGACACCTGAGGGGGAACAAGCGCCGCCGGGCGGGGGTAAGCCGCCGGTGGCCGGTAAAGGCGGCGGTTTCCCGAAATGGGCTTTATGGACGATCATCACTGTAGTCGTGCTGGTGATCGCCGGCGCGGCGGTCGGCATCGTGCTGGCGCTGGGCGGCGATTCCGGTGGTGCGAACCAGTCGCCGACTATCAGCAGTCTCACTGCGAATCCTCCCAGCGTGGCTCCGGGCCAGGGATCGACGATAACCTGCGTCGCCACTGACGCCGACGGCGATACCCTCAGCTATGATTGGGTTTCGACCGGCGGGACGGTTTCCGGTACCGGCAGCATCGTTACCTGGGTAGCTCCGAGCGTGTCGGGGACGTTCAGTGTCGGTGTCACCGTCGATGACGGCAACGGTGGAACGGCGAGCGAGGATGTTAACATCGTCGTCGGCATCGTAGCGCCGATACCTACACCCACGCCCACACCTACTGCCACTCCTACATCCGCGCCAACCCCGACGCCGTCGGAAGGATCGATCAACATCCAATCCAATCCTGCAGGGGCTAAGGTCTACATTGATGGGACCGATACAGGGAACATTACACCTTATACTGCCACTCACGTGTCGGCCGGCTCTCATACGGTTAAGCTTGTAATCCCGCATTACAAGTGGCGACAGGGAGCAGTCACGGTAGCCGCCGGCGATACCGAATATATCAACTGGGCGCTTGATTGGGCTCCCGCGCAGAGCGTCACCATCCAGCCTGACGCCGCCGACGGCAAGGATGCCTATGTGTATCAGGGGGGTCCTGGTATAAAATTTGGAGCAACCGATAGCGAAGATTTGTTTGTAAGCGGAAATGGTGTGGGTTTGCTCTGCAGGACGTATGCTCAGTTTGATCTGAGCTCGATCCCATCCACGGCTGTGGTTACCAGCGCAAGTATGGGGCTATATTACTACGCTCAGTCGGGCACGGCGACGGCAGGGCCCGTAGGCGTATACAGGGTGACAAGCGATTGGATAGATACCGAAGTTACATGGAGTGACCAGCCCACTGCGGTTGCAGGGCCCTCGGATACCGAAGTTATGCCCGCTGTTGCCACTAACGATTTCGTTTGGTGGGACATTGTTGATCTGGTGCGGGATTGGCATGATGGATCGATTGATAACTACGGAGTTTTGCTTAAAGATACCGATGAGAGCACGTTTGAGGGTTACAAGAAGTTCTATGCCTCTGATTGGGGCACCGCTAACCAGCGTCCCAAGCTGACAATCGACTACTACGATCCGGCGCCGTAGTCTGGTATCGGACGTTACGCATGATGAAAGGGGCTGGGGATTTTTACCCAGCCCCTTTTTAAATAGGGGTGTTTTGGGCTCATACCGGATCGATGTTACGGCTTACCGTCCACCAGCGCCTCGGCAACATCCTCCAACTGCTCCTCCTCGAGCCTTCTCTCCTCCTCCAACTCTTTCCCCTGTTCGGTCTCCAGTCTTCCGTCCCTGATGACGATCTTCCTGTTAGCGAACTTGGCCATATTGTAATCGTGGGTAACGATTATCACGGTGCGGCCTTGTTCGGTAGTGAGCCTCTTCAGCATGTTTATGATGCTGAGGCCGGTCTCCGAATCGAGGTTGCCGGTAGGCTCGTCGGCAAGAATGATGTTGGGGTCGTTGGCCAGGGCGCGGGCAATGGCCACACGTTGCTGCTCGCCGCCGGAGATCTGGGACGGTTTGTGCTTCTCCCTGCCCGGCAGCTCCACCAATTCCAATAGCTCGCGGGCGTGCTCCCTCCTCTTCTTGCCCGATTTTATCGCTCCCTCCATCGGCAGCTCCACGTTCTCGATGGCGCTGAGGCTCGGAATCAGGTTGAAGCCCTGAAAGATGAATCCGATATTGTTTCGCCTGATCCGATACAATTCATCCTCCGGCACACTGGTGATATCGATGCGCTTCGTGCCTAGAAAAATCTTCCCTCTGGTAGGTCTGTCCAGGCATCCGAGCAGGGTGAGCAGGGTGCTCTTGCCCGAGCCGGAGGGTCCCATGACGGCTGCGAAGTCGCCCTTCTTTATCTCAAGGTTTACTTTTACCAGCGCCCTCACAGCGTTGTCTCCGTCCCCGAACACCTTGCTCAGCTTTATCGCTTTGACAATTGTATTGTTATTATTATCAGCCATATGTTAATCCTCCGGATATTCGTTCTGCATCGGTGGGCTCAGCCCACCCTACATCTGTTCCCCATCGCTTTCTGTCATTGCCCGCTGCGGGCAGACACATAGGTTTGCCTCTACATTCGGAATAATCATTCCCGCCTCAGCGATTCCATTGGGCTCACGCGCGACGCTCGCCATGCCGGATACAGGCTGCCCAGCGAACCGGCGACGATCGCCACCACCAGCCCCAGTATTATCGACATGGTGGTTATGCTCACCGATACGGACTCGCCCAGCGTCTCGGACGGGTTGAGCAAAAAGGAGCCGAATCCCGATGCTGCGGCGGCTGCGAGCCCGAGCCCGATAATTCCCCCGATGAGGCCCACGTACATCCCCTCGTACATAAACTGCTTCATTACATCCCCGTTACTGAATCCAATGGCCTTGAGCGTGCCGATCTCCTTGGTGCGCTCGCGCACCGAGTAGAACATTAGTCCGAAGATAAGCAGCACCCCGATGAGGGCGGAGATGACAGTGATTGATAGCCCCAGACTCTGGACGCTGGTCAAGTTACTGTCGATGCTGCCGATGATGCTCTGCTGCTCGTTAACGATGCGGTCGCCGAATTGCGACTGCATATCGCTCATCGACATGACCATATAGTCGGGGTAAGCTTCCTCTAACTCAGCAACGACGTTGTCGACGCTGTCGGCGTCTTCGGCATAGACAGTCAGCGCGGAGAGCTGGCCCTCCATATCGAGCAGGGACTGGGCTGACTCGAGGCTCATATAAACCTGGTCCTCCATGAATCCGCTGGTGTAAACACCGACTACTTCGAAATAGTTACCGTCTATCTCGATGTTGTCGCCGACACCGGCATCGAAGTAATCGGTCAGCTCCCTGCCGATGATGACGGCGTCGTTCTCACCTTCATTCAGGCTCCTGCCGTCGGTTATGTTCGCCGGCAATTGAGAGTATTGTTCGAAGTCGGAATCAAGCGGCACACCAACCACCCTGTAAGCAGGCATCATGCCGTGTCCGCCTCCAGCACCCTCCGCCTCGCCGAATCCCCCCTGCGCCATCGGAACAACCGCCGCGACGTTGTCCATGCCTATGATCTCATCGACAATGTCCTCATCCATCCCGTTCCCGTCGTTCGATCTGAACATGCCTTTAGAGCTCGCAACGGTAATAGCCGTCATCGACAGCTCGGTCTGTTCGATGGTGCTCCCCGCCGCCGATTCGTAGTCCTCCAGCATAGCCGCGGTGGTGGCCTCGCTGGCGTCAACGCTGGCGATGGTGGATACGAACACCGCTACACACAGCGCCAGCACTATGCCCACCAGCGCCGTCCTGAAACGCCGTCGCCAGATGTTCTTAAAAGCCCTTTTTAATGTAAGCATAAGCTACTCCTTCTTGTGAAAGTTTTATTGCATCGAATATGCGCAGGATATTGAGGAAAGTCCTCTTCAAATTCAGCAAAGCATTCCTCCTCGCGAATTGCGCGTATCGATTCTTTTTTAAAATCGAGCGCACGTTTACGGTAGCACGGAGACGGTAAAGAGGCGGTAAATAACATTTGTATAAAGAGGTGTGAATACGATATTCGCTGGGGTGGTGACATGATGCGATGAAAATCGTAGGGGCACGGCGTGCCGTGCCCGTGGCGATGATATGGCATGGAGCGTCGGCGGCCCGCGTTCGTCGCCCCGCCCGGCGTTCGATGTCCCACCATCCCGCCCTCGAAGGTTGTTGGGGGACACCCCCAAACCCCCGCAAGAGGGATGATTCCCTCTTTACACCCTCGTTGTTGTCGGTGGCGGAACGTCAGCGATAGATTCGAGACGTTTGCGATAGATATGAATCGTAGCAACTGTCTTGATTGTCAAGAGTTTTCTATACAAACTGGCGACCAATGAGAACCATTTTTAAGCATAGCATTCAGGATTGTGAGAAGCTTGCGCATGCACGCAGTGAGGGCCACCTTTCTGG
>JAYEHL010000180.1:0-9029 GCA_034659515.1 Chloroflexota bacterium
GAGAAGACGGCGGAGGAGATCGATACGGAAGTAAACCTCCTGGTACAGCGGGCGCATGCCAAGGCGAAGGACGTCCTCAAAACAAACAAAGCGAAACTGATAAAACTTGCCGAAGCGCTGATCACCAACGAGACCATCGATGGAGAGGCTCTGAATAAACTGCTCAACGATCCCGCCGAAGAGGTGGCCGCCGTTGAACCTCCGATCCCACAACAAAGCGAGGAAACATAGTAAAAACCATGATCGAAGTAACGTCCAATCCCGTAAATCCACAGGATATTATCGACAGCGTCAGAGGCAACACCGTCGACGGCGCCGTGGTCAGCTTTATCGGCTCATTACGCGAACTGTCCACAGACGGAAAGCCGCTGCGCTACGCCGACCTGGAACTCGACCCGGTTGAGGTTAAAAAGAGTCTCCAGAAGATCGTCGACGAGGTTAAATCTAAATGGAAAGTCTCCGACATTTCGATCTGCCAGCGGTTCGGACGGATAGAGGTAGGGGATGCGATTCTCGTTGTCGCCATCTCCGCCCCGCACCGAGGCGAGGCATTCGAGGCCTGTCAGTACACCATCGACTGCGCTAAAGAGCTGCACAACCTGCGCGAAGTCGTTTAGCTTAATACCCCATCCTCCTCCAACGCCGCGATCTCATCCCGCGACATCCCCAGAAGACCGCCGAGCACATATTCGTTATGCTCCCCCAGCATCGGGCTGCTGTGCCGTATTCGCGCAGGCGTAGCCGAGAACTTCCACGGCGGGCCGACCACGAAGCGCGTCCCCACATTGGCATGCGTCACCTCGGTAGCGACCGAGCGAAACTTGAAATGCGAGTCTTCGTACAGATCGGTGCCCTGAAGCGTGGGCATGGCGGCCACCCCTGCCTTCTGCAACATGGCCGTCACCTCGTAATCGGTGAAATTCGCAGTCCACTCACCGACGATCTGGTCGAGGTCATCCTGATTGCACCAGCGGCGATACCCGTCGCTGAAGCGCTCGTCGTCGGCCAGCGACGGGCTGCTCATCGCTTTGCATAACGATTGCCACTCCTCATCGGTAGCTACAGCTATCGACACCCACCTGCTCTCACCCTTGCACGGATACACGTTGTGGGGAGCCATAATCTCGTCCCTGTTCCCCTTACGGACGGCGACGCACCCGTTCATGATGTAATCGAGTATGGAATCGCTGATGTTTATGGCGATGGTCTCAGTGGAAGACAGGTCGATGTGCTGGCCCTGACCGGTGCGCGCCTTGTGATAAAGGGCGACGAGGATGGCGAAGGCGCTGGTCGATGCGCTACGAAGATCGCTGGAGCCCATGAGTGGCACGGGGCGCTTATCGGGATAACCTGTGAGATGGGCTGCCCCACCGAGGGCGGCGAAGGTCGGGGCGAAACCGGCATAATTTCTCTCAGGCCCTACCGCACCCATTGCCGACGACGACAGCATCACGATATCGGGTTTAATCTGCCTGAGCACGTCGTACCCCAACCCCAGCTTGTCCATGACCCCGGGACGATAGTTCTCCGCCACGACATCGCTTACGGCGACCAGCCGTTTCGCCAGCTCTATCGCCTTCGGCTGTTTCAGGTCGAGGGACAGGGACAGCTTGTTCAAATTGAGATCGTTGAAAACGGACGACTTGTCGAGGTCCCTGTTGGAGAGGCCATGCGACAGTGAACGCGTCCGGGCGTGGTCGGGGCGCTTCACGCTCTCGATCTTGACGACCTCCGCCCCGAGGAAAGCGAGTAGCTCGGTGGCGTACGGCCCGGCCCACGCCCAGGTGAAATCGGCGATCCTGACGCCCTCGAGCGGCAATCGATTTGTGTTCGAATCAACCATGGCTATATAATCCCCACCCCTCTCATTCGCGATAGCTCCTCTTTACTGTAACCAAGGCGATTGCAAAGTATCTCCTCGTTATGCTCGCCGAGCGTGGGGGCGGGGCGATGAAAACGATGCAGCGTCTCCGAAAAACGATACGGCGCTGTGGGGCACCTGAACCTGCCCATCTCGGAGTGCTCCGCCTCAGCGAAGAAGCCGTGAGCCTCGAGCTGCTCCGAGGCCGCCAGGTCGGCGACCGTGGTCACCATGCCCACAGGGCAATTCAACGACTGGCAGCGATGGTATATCTCCGCCTTGTCGTGCTCTATCATCCACTCGGCGATATACTTGTTTATCTCCTGCGCATGCTCGTACTTCCCGAACTCCCCCTGAAACTTCTCTTCCCCGGCCCACTCCGGATCGCCCAGCATCTTGACGAGCCCCTCCCAATGATGGTCGCCGCCGAGCGTTATCAGCACATAGCCATCCTTGCACCGCTGCAGGCCGCCCACCATCTGCTGCATGAAGACGGTGCTGAACTTCGTGTCCCCCTCGTTGCCGTACATTCCGATTTCCACCCGCTCCAGCGCCATCAGCGACTCCTGCTTGGAAATATCGATGTGCTGCCCTTCGCCGGTGAACAGCCAGCTGTAGAGCGCAGCCATGATCGCCGTGGCAGCGTTGAGACCGCTGTCGAAGTCGCCGAGGAAACCAGGGCCCTTTACCGGCACAGGGGTCTCATCGGGCAATATCGACGAGAGGACTTTAGCCACGCCGCTGCCGTGATAGGTGTTGAGGTGATAAGCCTTGTAGCCGCGATATGGGCCACTCTGCCCGAACGGCGTGATCGATGTCATGATGAGGCGGGGATTGATCGACTTGAGATATTCGTAATCCAGGCCCTGTTCCTTCATAAACTGCGGGGGCTTGTCCTCCACCAGCACGTCGCAGTCCTCGATCAAGCGCAGGAATATCTCGCGTCCGGTGGCGGTATCGATATCCAGCGTGATGCCGAGCTTGCTGGTGTTGAGGAAGAAGAAGAAACCGCTGCGCTCACGATGCGGGATATCGCCAACGAACGGCCCTCGATACCTGGCCCCATCGCCGACCGATGGCGGCTCGATCTTTATAACCTCGGCGCCCATATCAGCCAAGAGCTTGGTGCAGTAGGGGCCGGAAACGAACTTGGCGCACTCCAGAACCTTTATCCCGGCCAGGGCTGTGTTATTCATACAAAGTCGCTTCTATATAATGCCGTCCGCCGTCGCGACGATTCGATCTCTCTAGTTCGAATATATCATAGTACACATGCAACGTCACGGCAAGCAAGTTGCAGACAGGTTATACACAAACCATCGATGACACAACGATGAATATTTGTCGATGATGGTTGTAATTGCCAGGAAGAATCGATGTGATGCTACAATATCGACCTAGGTTAAAACCAAGCCAAGCGCCCACCCTATGCCGCCGCATATCGGGAATGTCAGCACCCAGGCGAGAACGATGCTCCTGGCAACGCCCCATCGCACCGCGGAGAAGCGTT
This sequence comes from Chloroflexota bacterium, assembly GCA_034659515.1. Taxonomy (GTDB): domain Bacteria; phylum Chloroflexota; class Dehalococcoidia; order E44-bin15; family E44-bin15; genus JAYEHL01. The sequence goes on from JAYEHL010000180.1 coordinate 3,372, forward strand.
TTGTAGACCCCACTCCCATAACGGACGAACTCACGCAGTGAGTGGTGCTCACCGGTATACCCAGTACCGAGGCAGTCTCCACCACCGCGGCGGCTGCTGTGATAGCGGCGAAACCCTGTACTGGCCTGAGCGCAGTGATCCTCATCCCCACCGTCCGGATCACACGCCGGCCTCCGAACGCCGTGCCCAAGGAGATAGCGCCGGCGGAGAGGCCTATTATCCAAAACGGGACATGAAACTCCGTTCCGCCGGTGTGGATCATCAGCGCCATAGCCATAATACCGATAGGCATCTGGCCATCATTCTTGCCGTGCGCATAGGACATGAAAGCAGCCGAAAGTATCTGCAACCTACTGAAGAGGCCTTCCACCTTGAGCGGCGCTCTCCTTCTGAGTATCCACAGCAGAGCGACCATCAACAGCAGTCCGCCGGCAAAACCCAGCGCCGGCGCGATGGCCACCGACGCGACCACCTTACCGAAGGTTCCCCACACGATCGAGATACTGCCGGCCGCAGCGATGCCCGCCCCGACAAGCCCCGCAACAAAAGAATGACTTATGCTGACGGGGAGCCCGAGGTACGTCGCTGCCGCGCCCCAGATGATAACCGCCGCGAGGGCGGCGATTATAACGCCGTAATCCAAGTAATCAGGTGCGACGATCCCCTTGCCTATAGTTATTGCTACAGCGAGACCTGTAGCCGCCCCCACGAAATTGAAGACGGCCGCCATAGCTACAGCCTTTATCGGGGAGAGGACGCGCGTGCCGATCACAGTGGCGATGGCATTTGCGGCGTCGTTGAAACCATTGATTATCGCGAAGCCGACAGCGAGGATAATAATTAGAATAAACACAGGTTAAACTCAGGCTCGCTTTATCATAACGCCTTCGAGAACATTGGCGATGTCCTCACAGCGGTCGGTAGCCATTTCCATATACTGATATACCTCCCTCCACTTTATTATATCAGCGATATCATGCTGCTCATGAAAGAGTTCCGCTAAAGCAGCGCGCGCTACCGCATCGGCCTCGTTCTCCAATCGATTTATCTCAATGCAGCTCTCGGGAAGACTATGTAACTCCTTGCGATTGCGGACCTTGGGTATAGCTACACCAACCTCGGCGGTTATCTTAACGATTATTCCCGCCAACTCGTAAGCTCTCTTCGTAGGACGTGCCACCTCGTAAATAGCCATGCACGTCGCTGCTTCCTCTATACAATCGAGCACATCATCTATATGTTCAGCTATGTGCGCTATATCCTCACGGTCGATCGGGGTAACGAAAGTGGAATGAAGTAAGGCGACAACTCGATGCGTGATCTCATCACCGTCATGTTCCAACTCCTTGATATGACGGGCCTCTGCGGGCACGTTCTCCCACTTTTCAACCATCTCGGCGAAAACGCCGGCCGTTTTGACCAGGTTACGAGCGCCTTCTTCAAGCAAATCAAAGAACTTTTCTTCTTTGGGGAGAAATGGAAGCTTCAAGCAACACCTCCTTCACATACATCAAACCAAAAAGCGAGGGGGTTGTCAACAAAAATATATCGATCTGACGTGATTATTTTTCAAATCAGTTTCTGGTATAATGTGACCTCTGAAAATGAAAAGTGGATTCGAGATCATAGACCACACAGCGGATGTGGCCATCGCCGCGTACGGGGCTGATCTAAAGGAGGCTTTCGCCAACGCGGCATGTGGCTTATTCAGCATTATCACGAATATCGATGAAGTAAGAGAGGCGACCCGCCGCGACGTCGAAGTGAATGCGGACGATAAGAAAGACCTCCTGGTCTCGTGGCTGAACGAGCTGATATACATATACGAGGTCGAAAGGCTGCTGTTCAAACGATTCGACATAGCCGATCTCGGCGAGACCAAGCTGAAGGCGTACTGCTACGGCGAGGCCATCGATCCGAAACGCCATGAAATAAGGGGCGAGATCAAGGCGGCTACGTATCACATGCTGAAAATCGAAGAAGGCGACAGCGTCAGGGTTCAGGTGCTGTTCGATATTTAAAGAAGTGCGGAGCGCTATTGTCATCATCCGGTTTGACCGGATGATCCAGTAAGACAAAAATGTCATTGCGAGGAGTCCTTCCGATGACGGAAGGACGACGCGGCAATCTCGTAATCTGTGTAGTAGATAATGGCAGGTTGTAGGGGCTCAGCATGCTGAGCCCTCTGGATTGCCCGATCAAGTCGGGTAATGACAGGATAATAGGGGCAGTCAATACTTCACCGAGCTTCATGAGGAGACCAAGAATGCCAGGTAAAATCATAATCCAAATCGACAATAATCGATGGGAGATACCCCAGACCTACAAGCCCGGGATGAGAGTGCCCGGACTTATCTACGCCGACGAGGCTATGTTGGCGCATATAAAAGAAGATGAGGCCCTGGAACAGGTGGCGAACGTGGCCACCCTGCCGGGCATCGTATCGCAATCGATGGCGATGCCGGACATACACTGGGGCTACGGCTTCCCGATAGGCGGCGTGGCGGCTACAAGAACATCCGACGGCGTCATCTCCCCCGGTGGTGTGGGCTTCGACATCAACTGCGGGGTGAGGCTGCTGCGCACCAACCTGACCGAAGACGACATCCGCCCGCGCATCGAAAAGCTGCTTGACGCGCTCTACTACAATATCCCTTCGGGCGTGGGATCAGAGGGCAAGCTGCGGCTGAAGCCGCACGAGATCGACGAGGTGCTGCGCAAAGGCTCGCGGTGGGCCATCGAAAAGGGCTACGGCGATCCCCGCGACCTGGATGTCACCGAGGAGCGCGGCTGCATGAGCGGCGCCAATCAGGAGAGGGTAAGCTCCAAGGCGAAGCAGCGCGGCGCTCCACAGTTGGGGACGCTGGGCGCGGGCAACCACTTCATCGAGGTTCAAGTCGTCGACGAGATATTCGATCCGAACGCGGCTGCGGTCATGGGCATCGAGCGGGTGGGCCAGGCGCTGCTTCTCATCCACACCGGCTCGCGAGGGTTGGGCCACCAGGTCTGCGACGACTACGTGAAGGCAATGGGCTCGGCGGTGCGGAAATACGGGATCGAACTGCCCGATCGGCAACTGGCATGCGCGCCGATCGATTCACCGGAGGGCAGGGACTACTTCGCCGCGATGGCCTGCGCCGCCAACTACGCCTGGGCCAACCGCCAGTGCATCACTCACTGGGCCCGCGAATCGTTCGTGCAGGCGCTCGGCATGAGCCCGCGCGACATCGGTCTGGAGATGGTTTACGATGTGACACACAACATCGCCAAGATGGAACGGCACGTAGTCGATGGAAAAAAGATCGACGTTTGCGTACACCGCAAGGGCGCTACGAGGGCTTTACCGGCGGGTCACCCCGATGTGCCCAAGGTCTACGCCGAGATCGGACAGCCGGTGCTGATACCGGGCGATATGGGACGCTATTCGTACGTGCTGGTGGGCACCGAGCGCGCTATGGCCGAGACCTTCGGATCGACGTGCCACGGCGCGGGAAGGCTGCAGAGTCGCTCGGCGGCCAAGCGCAGCATGCGCGGAGTCGATGTGGCCAGGAGGCTGAAGGAGAAGGGCATCACGGTCAGGACCGGCAGCATGCCATCGCTGGCGGAGGAAGCGTCGGAGGCGTACAAGGACGTGGCGCAGGTAGTGGAAGTAGCGCACCGCGCGGGCATCTCACGCAAGGTCGCCAAGACGAGGCCCATCGGCGTGATCAAGGGGTAGCCGTGCCCCATCGACACGGCTTCATGACGCTATTAAATCAGCTATGCGTCCGCTTGCGTGCAGAATATCGATTTGCTATAATGACATGTTGATTCCTGATTTTTAGAGGTATAACAGTTTGCCTACTTATGAATACGAATGCAATCTCTGCCACAATCACTTCGATAAGAGGCAGGGATTTGATGATGAGCCGATAGCCATTTGTCCTCAGTGCCAGGGGATATCGCAGCGGGTCTTCCATGCGGTGCCGATCGTGTTCAAGGGAAGCGGCTTCTATTGCACCGACCACGGCCACGGCGGCAGATACGATCCCTCCAAGCCCGAGAAGGAACCCGCTAAGAAAGACGGCGAGACCAGCGCCAAAAAAGAGCCTGAGAAAAAAGGCGGCAACGGCGGCTCCCCGGAAAGCTCGAAACAGCCAAGCACAACCGCCGAGAAAAAATAGCGGTAATCCCCATTGAAAGCGCTTCTGCAAAGAGTCAACCAGGCCTCGGTCACTGTCGACAACGATGTCGTCGGGCGCATAGGGAGCGGTCTGGTAGTGTTCCTGGGCGTAGCGGCAGGCGATACGGAACGCGACGCCAAATACCTCGCCGAGAAAACCCTGGGCCTCAGGATATTCAGCGACAGCGAAGGCAAGTTCAACCTGTCGGTCAGTGATATACAAGGCGAACTGTTAGTAGTAAGTCAATTCACGTTACTCGCCGACACCAAAAAGGGCCGCCGCCCCAGCTTCACCGACGCTGCGCCGCCGGATGAGGCCGAGGCGCTGTTCGAGCGATACGTATCGCTTCTACGAGAGAGCGGCCTCAAGGTGGAGACCGGCCGCTTCCAGGCGCACATGACGGTCGATATCGTAAACGACGGCCCGGTCACCATTATGCTCGATAGTAAAGACAAGTTTTCATCGATAGATTAATTCTTCTATTTACCTTCTCCACGACGCCGATACCAATGTTGATTACGAATGTTCGCGATTTATATCGTTGGAGACCAACACTTTATGACGCATGCAAGTAATGAAACGATGAAATGTGCAGGGGGCACATTTTAACGAATCGTGCAGGTGCTACTCTTAAACGCCTCTTGAATTGCTGATCAGGCCAGCTTGACACTCGTTGAGGTAAGAGCTTATATTGGGGTAACCCTAATGGATTCTAAGTATTGAACAAGCGGGGTTTTGGTAACCAAAGGTCTAGTTTACTATGACTACAGATAAAACATTTATCACCAATGAGGACGAACAAAACCTTAAGGAGAGATTTAGGGTACTTATCAAGGATACCCGATTCTTCGATGTTCTCGTGGGGTATTTTTACACCAGCGGATTCCACACGACATACAAATCTTTGGAGAAGACCGAAAAGATCAGAATTCTCGTTGGGATGGGCACTAGCAGGCAAACCTACGAATTAGTCCAAGCGTCACAAACACCTGTTCAAGAAACGTTAGGATTTTCCCACGCTGAGACAAAAGATAAGTTTTCAAACGAAGTTGCCAGTGAAATGGAGAATTCGGAAGACGATGTAAATGTCGCAGACGGCGTAAAGCGATTTGTTGAATGGATCAACAACGGTAAATTAGAAATCAAAGCTTACCCCTCATCCAACATTCATGCAAAGCTATATATTATGACCTTTGTTGAAGGGGACAAGGATGTCGGCAGAGTAATCACCGGCTCAAGCAATTTCACACAGGCAGGCTTGGTTGATAACCTGGAATTCAATGTGGAATTAAAGAACAGCGCGGACTATAATTTCGCGCTAGCTAAATTCAACGAACTATGGGCGGAGGCTGTTGATTTAAAAGACATCTATATTGATACCATACAGAATAAAACCTGGCTGAACGATACGATCACTCCCTACGAATTATATCTGAAACTTCTTTACGAATACTTCAGAGACAAGATCAACAGAGATCAGGAGAGCACTGAAGCG
>JAYEHL010000181.1:0-8855 GCA_034659515.1 Chloroflexota bacterium
AACATTCAAGACCCGGACATCACCGAGGACAACAAGGATGTCAATAAATTCTTCGCCTCGCTGAACAATATGACCAAGCACGTCATGGCCGGGCTGACCAGCCTGAGCCAGCTGGACAACGTGGTCAACATGGCCGAGATCATCGTTGGGGGCGAGGAGGCGCTAAGGGAAAACCCCATCGTCTCGTTCATCACCTGCCTGGTCAAGAGCCCACTGCAGTTCGTCGACGATACTACCGATACACTTATCGAGATATGCAAGCGCGGGTTGCCCATCGTGGTGTCATCGTCGCCGCAGGCGGGGAGCTCGGCGCCGGTCAAGGAGGCGGGCATCCTGGCGCAGATCAACGCCGAGGTGCTGGCGGGGATAACCCTGAGCCAGCTGGTGAACCCGGGGACGCCGGTGCTCTACGGCAGTGTCCCGGTGAGGGCCCGCATGGATACGCTGTCCGATTCGTACGGCGCGGTGGAGACCAGCCAGTACAACGTGGACTGCACCCAGATAGCGCGCTTCTATAAGATACCGAACTACTCCACATCCGGGGTGTGCGACCCCAAGACGCCGGGACAGCAATCGTCGATAGAGCGACTGTTCTCCGACATACTGGTGGCGTTGAGCGGGCCGCAGTACCTGCACTGCGCGTACGGCCTGCTCGACTGCAATTCGGTGTTCTGCCTGCCGCAGGCGGTGCTGGACGACGCGCATTTCAAAATGCTGAAGTTTTTCCTCAGGCAGCCGCAGATCGATGAGGCGGATGTGACCGAAACGCTGGAGCAGATCAGGAAGGTATCGACCACGCCGCAGAAGCTGTACATCAGCTACATTCGAAAGGCGATGCGCAGCGGGCTGCTCTCCGACGCCTACCCCTTCGAAGGGGAGGGCGAGTCCGACGACGTGTTCAAGCTGGCCTGCGAGAGGACGCGGGAGCTGCTGGCGATGCCGGTGGAGCACATAGACGAAGCCAAAACGAAACGTATATTCGACGAGGTGCCCGGGATCTTTCCAAGGCTTAACATCTACAAATAGGGAGGATTAATGAGCGAGGAATTGATAGAACAACTGAAGGAAAACGTTATTCAAGGAAGAAAGACCAGCGAAGATGACGGCATCGATGAAGATATGGCGGGACAGCCCGCAGTGCTGGAGCTGACCCAGGCTGCCATAGAGGCCAATATCCCCGCAGGCGAGATTATTAAGGACGGCCTCACCTCGGGGATGGAGGTAGTCGGTGAGAAGTTCGCGACCAAGGAGTACTTCGTGCCGGACATGCTGGCCTCCGCCGAGGCCGTGGGCGCGGCCATGGACCTGTTGAAGCCGTATCTCGAGGCGTCAAAAGTCGAAACGAAGGGCAAGTTTGCCATCGTCACCGTCAAGGGCGATATCCACGACATCGGAAAGAACATCGTCGCCATCCTGCTCAAAGGAGCCGGCTACGAGGTGTTCGACCTCGGTATCGATATCCCGACTGAGAAGATCGTCGATTTCGTCAAGGAGAACAAACCTGACTATCTCGGCCTCTCCGCGCTGCTGACGACGACGATGGTGGTAATGGGCGAGGTCACCGATGCGCTCAAGGCCGCCGGGGTCAGGGACACCGTCAAGGTGCTCATCGGCGGAGCGGCGGTATCCGAGAATTTCGCCAAAGAGATAGGTGCGGATGCGTACTGCGTAGACGGCTTCGACGCGATACGTAAGCTCGAGGAGTGGTAATCGTACTATAGCGAAGATTTAGAGAAAAGGATTGGTGATTCGTAATGGCAGGTATAGCCGGGATTCAGGGAAACGATAGAGGTAACCTGGAGCGAATGCTCCGGGCGATAAAGCACCGGGGGCCGCACGATACGTGGAACAACAGCTCGAACGGCGTGCATCTCGGCTGCAACGAGCTTAACGTAGGAGCCGATTGCAAGGACGGGTCGCACTACGCAACCGATGGCAAAGTAGCGGTCGTTATGGACGGTCGCGTGTATAACGAGGATAAATCCAATAAGTCCGATGCCGAAGCCGTTTTGGAGCTATATTCCAGGTACGGCACCCGCTTCGCCGGAAAGATCGACGGCGACTTCGCGTGCGCCGTATCCGATAACGGCAAGATGATCCTGGCGCGCGATTGGGTCGGCGTAAAGCCGATGTACTATGGTCACGACGGCGAGGGCGCGTTGTGCTTCGCCTCGGAGGCCAAGGCCTTGGTCGGCATAGCCGATGATGTTAAGGAATTTCCGCCGGGATATGTCTACTCCCGTGAGCTGGGTTTCCAAAAGTTCCTGCATGAAGCGGTAGAGACCCCCGAGTTCGAGGACTACGAGCAGGGCAAGAAGGTGGTCAGGCAATTGTTGATGGAGGCCACCGAGAAACGTATGAAGGACAACGCGGTGAAGGGAATCCTCCTCAGCGGCGGGCTGGACAGCAGCCTCATTTCATACATGGCCCACGAGATCAAGCCGGACATCGAGTGCTTTACGGTCAGCATGGAGCAGGGACAGGACCTGCCGCTGGCTAAAGACGTATGTGAATACCTAGGCATAAAGCACCATATCCTTATGTTCGGCGAGGATGAAGTGAACGAAGTGCTGCTGCCGGCAATCCACCACCAGGAGATGTACGAGGAGAGCTGCGTTCACGGGGCCATCGCCAATTTCCTCGCCGGAAGGTTTGTCAGCCCGCTGGCAAGAGTGGTGCTCACCGGAGAGGGCGCCGACGAGTTCTTCGCCGGTTACGACGGACAGTATAAGAAGGGGACGAACCCGGAGGAGATCGCTAATATAATCGATAATCTAATCAATGTGGCGCACAGCACCGCCTTGCAGCGGCTGGATCGATTGAACGCCGCCAACGGATATGAGAGCCGCACGCCGTTCCTCGATGCCAGGGTGATGGACTTCAGCCTGAAGATTCCGCTGGGTTACAAGATACACGGCGAGGAGCAAAACGGTAAGTGGATAGTGCGCCAGGCGTTCGAGGGGTGCCTGCCGGACCACATCATATACCAGACGAAGCGATTCTTCGCGCAGGGCTCGGGCGTGGCATATATCATGCGCGAGCAGGCCGAGAAGCACGTCTCGCAATCGGATCTCGATGAGTTCAACCATACCGACGGCAATCCCTTCCTATCATCAATCGAGGAGCTGTACTACTACCGCATCTTCAAGGAAACGCTGCCCGATCCCTCCTACGACCGGCTGGTGGGACGCTGGGACCCGCTGCGCCCCGATTTCTTCCTGCGCAAGGCGGGCGCGTAGCTTTAGTAAAATTCTATGAAATGGACAATACTAGGCTCCGGCGGATGCGCCGTTATCCCCAAGCCCCTGTGCCGCTGCCGGATCTGCGCCGAGGCGCATAAGAAGGGCATCCCCTACTCCAGGTCGGGTCCGTCCGCTTTTCTGCACGACATCGATCTTCTCATAGATACGCCTGCGGAGATCGCCGCGCAACTGAACCGTTCGGCGATACGCCGCGTCGACAACCTGCTGTTCACCCACCTCGACCCCGACCATGTTGAGGGCTTTCGCGTGGTGGAACAGATAGCGCTGGACTTCCGCACATGGAAAGCGCATCCCGGCAAACGTATACGCTTGCTGCTCCCCGAACAACTGAGCGACGGTATTCGAGGGCTGCGTTCGCAATACGGCCCATTAATCGATTTCTATCTGGATGCCGGCTTTATTCGACTCGAGACGTTCCGCGACCGGATCGCGGTCGGCGACGTGATTATCACCGCCGTCCCTGTCGAGCGCGGTTCGCGCCTGTCGTTCATATACGCTTTCGAGGAGCATGGCAAGAAGATCGTCTACGCCCCGTGCGACATCAAGCCGTTCCCCGAAGATCGGAGCGAGTTACAAAACGCCGACCTGCTCATCATTCAGCCGGGCATATTCGAGGACGGGCTGAGGCACGGCTTCCGCTATCCTGCCGACCACATATCGAGGACGACGCTCTACACCTTCGAGGAAACGATGGCGCTGGCAGAGCGCATCGGGGCGAGTAAGACCGTCTTCACCCACATCGAGGAGTACTGGAACCGCGGGTACGACGACTATCGCAAACTCGAATCGCAACACAAACGCATCCGCTTCGCATACGACGGCATGAAGCTCAGTGTGTGACACAACATCGACTCCCTTCCATGCCGCTCGCCACTTTTATCCCTCCACGATAATCATACAGTTGACAACCATCAAAGCTTAGCGTAAAATTTACTAAAATTTTTAGTTAAATTATCTCTGTCGTGAAAAATTTATCTACAGAAGCGGCCTCATGAAGGACTGGGAAGACTACTACCGGATACTTGGCATCTCGCCTGATGCAAATGAGGGCGAGATATCCAGGGCTTACGAACACAAGGTCAGGATGCTGCATACCGAACGATCGAAGGATGCCGCAAGACACGTTCGGTATTTCGCCGAGAGGGAGCTGGAAAAGGTTCGAAGGGCCTATCACGTACTGTCCGACCCTGCGAAAAAGCAGAAATACGATCGTGAGCGCTCGAGAAGAATCCCGGATAAAGACGAAAGTGGTATAAGATCGACGGCCCCGGCCCCGAATCCGCAGGTAGACCCCACCGTAATCCGCTTCGACAACGTCGAGCCATATGTAACGCAAACGGGCTCATTCGTGATATCGAACACCGGCGGCCCGTATGATAAGCTCATTATCGGCGAGCCGCCGCAGTGGATACGCATCGTACAGACGATCCCGTCATCGTATAGCAGCGAGGTCCCGATGCAGGTTCTCTTCGAAGCCGTCGGACTCCACTGGGGAATGATACAAACAGGCGATATCGCCGTAGCCCTGGACGATGAAGAGGCAAGGGTGACGATAAAGCTTCGCACCAGGGAGAAGCCGGGCGAAGAGGAAAGCAGCAACGCGGCGACTCCGCCCGCGGAAGCGCCCGTCGGAGGCGACAAAGGCCCGCGCGAAAGGAAGCCCCCTGCCGAGCGCCACAAAAAGAAGGGCTTCCCATGGCGCAACATATTGATGGCGATCCTGATATTGATTCTCGCCGGTGCGACTGGCTACGCAATCTTCCACTACACATCGAGCGACACTTCGCCGGAGCCCACGCCCACACTCACACCCACGCTCACGCCGGAACCGGAGGCGCTCTACAGCGAAGGCAAGAGCGAAATACAGCTCGCCCTGGATATATACCTCGCCGAACACGGCGGGCAGTTGCCTCTAGGCGGCGGAACCGTGCCCCTGACCGATCCCGCCGGCGAGTTCCCTATACTCAATATGTGCACATTAGCCTCACCGTATGAGACCCTTAGGGACGTACCGGACAGTTGCATAGATATATACGGGATCATCAACGACAACTGCGATGGGGGCATCTGCAAATGCAGCGTGGCGGGGCATTATATATGGCTGGTGGACACTGCAGGTAACGTACTCTCGACCTGCATCGGAGAGGAATGCGCCGCCAACAGCGCCGATGGCTACCAGGACGTGTGGCCGTGATCGCTAAAACGAGATGCGAAATCGCAGGGACGTTGACGCCCGCCACGACAACGGGTGACCGATGAGAATCGTCGCATTATTCGTAATAGTGCCGCTGATCGAACTGGCCCTGCTCATCTACATCGGGACGCTCATAGGGCCGCTCTACACCATGACGATAGTGGTGATCACAGGTCTGGCCGGAGGCATCATGGCGAGGCGGCAGGGCATATCGACCCTCAACAAAATCCGCTACAACCTCGAGAGCGGAATCATACCATCGAAAGAGCTGTTCGACGGGCTCCTCATCCTGGCGGGCGGCCTGCTCCTGCTCACGCCGGGCGTATTCACCGACATCATCGGGTTCACGCTGATGATACCCCATAGCAGAAGGTTCATCGGCAGGAAGCTTCTCGAAGTAATCAAGAGCAAGCTCGAGCGCGGTGAAATCGTGTATTGGAAATTACACTGATAAAAGTAGGGACATCGCTGTCGCTTGATGATATAATTGGGAAATTCCATCGAGGAGCGGCAGAATAACTTTGACCTGGCTAGGCTACATTGCTGGCGCATTCGTTACGCTGAGTATCATCCCTCAGATTATCCGCGTATTTAAACTCAAAAGCGCTCACGATATCAGCATAATCTTCAACGTTCTTCTATTAACGGGCATCCTGCTGTGGCTGGCGTACGGCATCGCCCTCAAACTCACGCCCGTGATTATTTGGAACGCAATCGGCGCATTCCTCACCGCAATATTGCTATACGCAAAGATCAAATACGGCAGATAGGAGATCACGATATGAAACTTCTTGTAACCGGTGCTTTTGGCAACATCGGCAACAACACCATCGTAAACCTGATTCAGCAGGGACACCAGGTGCGATGTTTCGACATCAAGAACGAGGCTAGCGAGGAGGCGGCAGCGAAATTCGCAGGCAAGATCGAGATGATCTGGGGCGATATACGCAACGCCGCCGATGTATCCGCCGCAGTGCAGGACATGGACGTCGTCGTCCACCTGGCGGCTATCATTCCCATCGAAAGCGAAATCAATCCAGATTTCGCGCGGGAGGTAAACGTAGGGGGCACGCAGAACGTTGTAAGCGAGATGAAGAAGCTATCGCCGGCTCCGAAGCTAATCTTCGCCTCTTCGACTACGGTGTTCGGGTACACGCAGGACAGGGAACCGCCGCTCAAGATAACCGACCCGGTAAACCCGACGAATAACTACACCAACCATAAAGTGGAGTGCGAGCAGATTATTCAGGAATCCGGGCTCACCTGGTGCATAATGCGCTTCGCTGCTGTCACCACGATAGAGTTCAAACCGAACCCGATGCTGTTCTACATATCATTGGACTCCCGCATGGAGTTCACTCACACCAGGGACGCCAGCCTGGCCGTGGCCAACGCCGCAAGCTCCGACAAGGTATGGGGCAAAATACTGCTCATTGGCGGCGGGGCCAGGAATCAGATTCGATACCGCGACTATATACACCGCTCGATGGACGCGGCGGGCGTCGGCCGATTCCCGGACGAAGCGTTCGGTTCGATACCGGCGACCCCGGACTGGATCGACACCAGCGAGAGCCAGGCCCTTCTCAACTACCAGCACCATACGTTCGATGACTGGCTCAATGACAGGGTAGCCTCAATGGGGCCCAAGAGGGACGAGATTATATCGCAGCGGGACAAGATACGCAAGGAAATGCTGGACCAATCGCCCTACTACAAAGCGGCGCACGAGGAGAAACAGCAGGGGTGATATCATGAAAGTTTTAATAACCGGAGCGTTCGGGAACTTGGGAAGGAATGCGACTAGAAAACTGCTCGAACAGGGCCATCAGGTCAGGTGCTTCGATATCAAGAACAAAGCCAACGAGAAATCTGCCGGGAAGATCAGCAGCCGCGTCGAGGTTGTATGGGGGGACATCCGCCGCAAGGCGGATGTAGAGGCTGCAGTGGCAGGCATCGATGTGGCGATACATCTCGCCTTCGTGCTGCCGCCGGTGACCGACGATCATCCCGAACTCGCGGAGAATATTAATGTCGGCGGAACGAAAAACGTCATCGAGGCGATGAAGAAGCTTGCGCCCGGGTCCAGGATCATCTTTTCCTCGTCGTTCACCGTCTTCGGCAACACTCAACATCTCGATCCGCCCAGGGTGCCGTCCGATCCGGTTGAAGCCACCGATAACTACACGCAGCACAAGATCGACTGCGAGAAGCTGTGCGCGGAGTCCGGCCTCGAATGGTGCGTCATGCGCTTCGCCGTGGTGCCGCCGCCGGGCATAGGCGGGCTGAACCCCAAGGCGTTCGCCTTCCCGTTCAAGACGCGGGTGGAGTTCCTGCACCCCCTGGACGCCGGGTTGGCGCTGGCCAACGCCGCCGCATCGAAGGATGTATGGGGCAAGGTGCTCCTCATCGGCGGTGGCGGGGATAGCCAGATATACTACGGGGACTTCATCAGTCGCATGATGGAGGCGATGGGCGTGGGCAGGTTGCCCGAGGAGGCTTTCGGCGACGACGCCACGTACACCGACTGGCTGGACACATCTGAGAGCCAGCGATTGCTCAATTTTCAGCAGCACACCTTCGCGGGCTATCTGGAGGAGATGCCCAAACGCCTGGGCCCGGCCAGATATGTTATGCCGCTGGTACGGCCCTTCGCGCGCAGGTACGTGCTGGGCCGCTCGCCGTACTTGAAAGCGAACAAAGCGGCGAAAAAGGCGAAGTTCTAACTAGTGAGCTAGGATGAAAAAATGGACACCAAAGTCAGGTAGAATAGAGCGACGGAGGTGTCAGAGTGAAAGGAATTCCACAAGGAAGATACACGAAGGAGTTCAGGGAGGAAGCGGTGAAGCTGGTAACGAAGGAGAAACTGTCGTTACCGGAGGCAGCCCGTCGGCTGTCATTACCGCCATCGACGCTTGGGAACTGGGTAAAGTCATATAAGGAAGGCAGACTTGGAGAGGTGGGTAAGACACAGCGTCCACTGACCGAGATTGAGATGGACTTGGCGAGGACAAAGAAGGAACTGGTGGAAGTGAAGATGGAGCGGGACATATTAAAAAAAGCAGCCGCGTACTTTGCCAAGGAGTCGCTGCCCGGTACGCGATGATGAAAGAATTGCGGCTTCACTATCCTTTACCGCTCGTGGGACGAGTCTTGAGCGTATCAGCCAGCGGATACTATGCCTGGCTGAACAGGCCATTATCAAAGTGGGCGCGGGAGGAAGCGCGGCTGGATGTTGAGATCAGAGCAGCACATAAGCGGACAAGGCAGGTTTGCGGTGCCGAGCGGCTACAGCATGACCTGGCGGAGCATGGTATCCGGGTGGGCATTTGTCGGATCAAGCGTATTCGAAGGAAGCTCGGTATATGCTGTAAGCAGAAGCGGAAGTTCAACTCGAAGCA
>JAYEHL010000182.1:0-8781 GCA_034659515.1 Chloroflexota bacterium
ATTCCTGTATCTACTGCCGCACATTACATGATGGGGGGGGTTAAGACAAACACGTGGGGGGAGACCAACATACAGAACCTCTTCGCATGCGGCGAGACGGCCAGCACGGGGGTACATGGCGCCAATCGGCTGGCGTCGAACTCACTGCTTGAGGTGGTGGTTTTCTCCAAACGCATAGTGCAGCGAGTGCAAGGTGAGTATAACGCCGCCGATCCCGCGCTGAACGATCATTATTCATTGAGTGAGCCTGAGGTCCCTGCGGAAATTCCTCCTGTAAGTCTTACAAGGCTTCAGTCGCTTATGTGGGATGATGTCGGTATCGTACGCTCCGGCGAAGAACTCGAGCGCGTAGTTTCAACCCTGGTTGCATGGCACACGTCGCTGGGCGAGATGACGGATAGGCCATCGTACGAGCTTGCAAATCTGGTACTGGCGAGCCGGATAATGGCTGAGGCCGCTTTGATCCGTGAGGAGAGCCGCGGGGCGCACTTCCGTTTCGATTATCCTGAGCCTTTGGAAGCATGGGTTAAGCACATCGTTTTCAGAAGAAAAACATAATATGTTGCCGGGATTTATCGGGTTTATACGGGATAGTTGACAAAGTTGTTAAAATGGTTTAGGAAGTAAATCATGATGGAACAACATCTTGCCTGTTTTTGGGAGCACGTGGGGAATATTATCGATCAAGCCCTTGTGGAAGACCACGTCTCAGCCGATGTCACTACGCAGGCGCTGATCCCCGATCATTTCAAAGGGGCTGTCGTTATCAGAGCAAAAGCCGAGGGAGTGCTGGCCGGGGTTGAGATAGCCAAGGCAGTGTTTATGCACGTAGATCCCACTCTCACAGTCGGTGTGCACATCACGGATGGCAATCGTGTAAAAAAGGGCGATATCGTAGCCACTATATCCGGCGAGCTGGTGAGCATCTTGCAGGCCGAGCGCCCGGCGCTCAATTTTCTTTGCCGTTTAAGCGGCATAGCCACCCAGACGGCGAAGTATGTGCAAGCGGTGCAAGGGCTTAAAACTAAGATAACGGATACTCGAAAAACCACACCCGGATTGAGGCCGTTCGAGAAGTACGCGGTACGCGTGGGTGGAGGGCAGAGCCACAGGGAGCATCTGGGGGATTGGATCCTGATTAAAGACAACCATTTAATGGCGCTCAGTTGTCTCGGTTTCGGCATAAAGGATGCGGTTAAAAGGGCCCGGGAGGGTTCACCGTCCGGGGATATAACCAGGATTGAGATAGAGGTGGAAAGCGTTGAACAGGCGAGGGAGGCGTTGGAGGCCGGGGCCGATATCATTATGCTGGACAACATGTCGTTGGAGGATATGAAGCGGGCGGTGGAGATCTGCGAGGGTAAAGCGATAATTGAGGCCTCCGGCGGGATCACAATTAAGAACGTTCGTGCCGTGGCGGAGACCGGTGTCGATCTGATATCGGTAGGTGCGCTTACACATTCGGCTAAGTCGCTGGATATGAGCCTTAAGCTAGCGATTTGCTAATATGCGGCGCGGGCGCTAGCCCGTGCCTTTCGAGCAATCTCATATCAGCTTTTCCTCAGTCGAGCCATCCCAAACGATACGCTTCTTATCGAGAGCTATAGTTCGTCCACCTAATGTTCGTACGAGTTCCAGGTTATATTGGATATATTGTTCAGGGTGCTTCTGCTGATCGATGCGTGTCAGTGTGCGGCTTGGCATGCGGCACGAGCGAGTGCGGCTTCTCCTGGCCGTGGGCCTCCATCAGCTCGTCGTTGCCCATGATCTCACGGGGCGTCCCGTCGGCGACGACGCGCCCGTTGTCGATCAGGATAACGCGGCCGCACACCTCAAGTATGAGTTCGAGGTCGTGGGCGGCGATCAGCATCGTCTCGTTCGATGCCTGTAGCAGGCGGATGAGTCGGCGGCGCGAGCGGATGTCGAGGTTGGCGCTGGGCTCGTCGTAGATCACCAGTTGCGGCTCCATCGCCAGGACGCCGGCGATGGAGACCATGCGCTTCTCCCCCTCGGAGAGGTGGTGCACCGGGCGTCCGGCGAGTTCAAGGCACCCCACCGTCGATAATGCCTGCGTGGCCCTCGCCTCGACCTCGTCCTTAGGCAGGCCCATGTTGCGCAGGCCGAAGGCCACATCGTCCCGCACCGACGGACAGAACAGCTGATCGTCCGGGTTCTGGAAGACCAGGCCGATATCGGGGCGGAAGTGTCGCTTAGCAGGTGATTTGCCTAGAACTGTTATCGTGCCACTAGATTTCTCCAGTATTCCGCATATGATGAGGAAAAGGGTGGTCTTGCCGGCGCCGTTGGGCCCGATCACCCCCAGGCGCTCGCCGGCCATCACCTCCAGATCAATATCGCTCAGGGCGCGGGTGCCATCCGAATAGGCGAAGCACAGGCCCGATATCGCCAGGGCAGGATCGATTTGACTCTCGAAATCCCGCGGCGTTCCCGCCTCATCTCTCTCGATCGCGCACATCTGTTGCATTGTAGCAAACCCTCCTGACCTGCGTCTACGTCGCGCGGAATCCCTCACCCCATCGCCCTGGGCGACCGCGAGGGTCGCCCCTACGGTGTCCCACCACCCTGGGCGAATAATTATTCACCCCTACATACGTCGCAGGGCGAGGGAATTTCACCTTTCGTCGCTGCATTTCATATCAATATCTCCGCTACGACGAACCCCATTGCCACCAATATCGTCACCGCTAGGGCGACGGCGTCGGCGGGGCACGAATGGAATTCCTCCCCCGGATGTCCGGCGTGTCCGTAGCCTCTCAGGATCATCGCCCTGTACACTCCCTCGGAGCGCTCGTAGCTGCGCACCAGTATACTGCCGCCGAGCCAGGCGAGCACGCCCACCCCGCGCGGGCTGATCCGGCGTTCGTGGAACCCGCGCAGCCGCATCGATGTTTCCATCCGGTGCAGGTACTCGCCGGTGTCGTGGAAATAGCGGAAGGCGAGGAGGGTCATATCGGTCAGGATATCGGGCAGCCCCAGCGCGCGCATCGCCTTGATCGTGTTGAGGAAGGGTGCGGTTCCGAAGATGACAAGGCCGACCGTCAGGATACAGAAAAATCTGGTGGCTATCAGCAGCGCGGAGGTCAACCCCTCCTGTTTCAGGTCGATGGGGCCGAGGCTGGCGACGACGTCGCCCCCGGAGATGAACGGCAGCGCCAGAACCAGCGCTAGCAGGAAGAGCGATGGGTAGCGCAGCCGCGTTAGCAGGTAGGAGAGGGGCAGCCGCGATGCGATGTAGATGGCGGCGGTGACCGCGACTATCGCCAGCAGCAGGCGCGGGTCGCGGACGAATGCGAATGCGAAGATCAGGACGAAGAGTCCGATCAGCTTGAACCTGGGGTCCCAGCGGTGCAGCGGGGAACCGAGGTGGACGTACTCATCGAATCCGAATCTCATGACCCCGCCAGTATTTTGGGACGCACCCGCTGGAGAAAGACGGTTATCAGCGCGGTGAACGTCCCCTCGATGGCCATCAGCGGCACGTGCGCCAGTGCCAGCGTAAATATCGCCGCCCGCTCGGTCTCCGCGTCGATGTCGGCCGGTATGTTAGGGATAAGGAAGGCCATGAACAGCGCCGTCGAAATGCCGATTGCCGCGAAGCTGGCCGTGAATCCGAACGCGCCCGTCTTCAATCGACTGTTTCCCCCGCCTATGTTGCGCAGCTGGAATACGTGATAGGCGATGATCGCGGGCACTCCCATTATGATCGCGTTCACCCCAAGCGTCGTCAGGCCGCCGTGTCCGAACATCACTGCCTGGAAGAACAGACCGATGAGTA
The DNA here is from genome assembly GCA_034659515.1 of Chloroflexota bacterium. GTDB lineage: Bacteria > Chloroflexota > Dehalococcoidia > E44-bin15 > E44-bin15 > JAYEHL01. Next base: position 3,797 of record JAYEHL010000182.1, read on the forward strand.
TGGCGGGGAAGGCGTAATACCCCAGCACGGCTCCAAGCAGGCCGTTCAGTACCAGGTGGACGCTGGCGGGGGGTATCGGTATGTGTATCCACGACACCACGAAAAAGGCGGCGGTGAGCAGGGCGGCCTTGGGGATGTTCTCCCTTGGGTCGCCCTCGCGCCTGATCTTGCGCATTGCGTACCAGGCGATCGGCACGGAGGCGGCGTAACCGGCAGCGCATACACCGGCGGGCAGGACTCCATCGGGGATATGCATCAGGCTCTCCGCCTCGATACGTACAGCGCTGTGCCGATGAGTCCCCAGATGACACAGATCGACATCAGCACGATCTGGAGCACGCTGTAGCCGCTGCTGCCGCCTGCCGCTACTGTATCTTCGCCGATTGGTATGTGTACGATGTCCCCGTGGCCCGCCAAGCGCACCTGCACATCCCAGGTGCCGGCATCGGAAGCGTCTGGGGTGAAGGCGAAACGCCCCTCATCGTCGCAGACGCCGGTGAGCCACGGTGTCGCCGGATCGCTCGGGGCGTACACCGTCACCTGCGCGCCGGACATCGGCTCGCCGCTGTCGTATTTAGCGACGATCTCGATCGAAGTGTTGAACGCGTATTCAATCTCAGCGCCGTGGGCATACGCCTCAGCCGGCAGGCACAGTATCGCGAAGACTGAGGCGAGACACAGAGACGCAATAATCGATATCCATTTTTTACCCATGGTCGCTCATCCTCTCAATCGATGCTGCGGCTATTCGCAGTGGCAATGCCCTTCGCCAACATGGCCCAGGGTGAAGAGGGTGTCCGCCAGTATCTGGTAATCGTCAGCAGCGAGCTTGGTCTGGAGGCTGCTCATGTCATCATCGATGACACCCTCCTCTGCGATAGCTGCGAAAGGATCGAACCCGGGCGCACCGGTATTCAGCTCGTCATCCAATGCGACGGCGGCATCGCCGAAGATATGATCGAAGTGGAATGTCATCTCGACATCCGCCGTGCCGCCGTCCTCCACTATGCCCTTGCGCTCGTCGCCGACGTATTCGCCGCAGGAGTATCCGTACTCTTCCTCGATACTGACGGTGAAGTCGATGGCCTGGCCATCCTTCTCCGCTGTTCCGATCATAACCAGCGAGTAGCCGGCGGCAGAGCCGGAGGCCGCTTTAGTCATCTCCCATGAGATGGCATTGTAGTGACCCGTCTCGACGTTGTCCGCAGTGCCGACCAGTATAGGATCGGCGTCCGCATCGCCCGCCGCCAAATCTATGGTGTGACTGCCGTCGAGCCCGACCTCGATATCGCTGTCGATTGTGCCTGTGGAATGTGGATCGTATGGGGGATCGGTCTGGTAGGCGGTTATGCCCTCAAGGTTGATGTACACGTGGTCGAATGCGATGCTCCAGCCGTCCTTGGATACGAAGCCCTCGCGGACGAAGTCCTCGCCGTTGGCGTGGAACTGGAGCGTTCCCGTCGCCTCCGCGCCCCCGCCGTTGGATCCGCTCTCGCCGGAGCAGCCGGCCAGCGCTATGCCGGCAACGAGCAGCACTGTAATAACCGGGACCAGGATTCTCTTTCTCATGTGATTCCTCCTAATTTGTGAAATTGCCGAGGCAGTTTGTACCTGCATTTGATTGCGATACACGTTACTTCTAAAGTCTGCGTCGGGCAGGTATATCGCGCTTGCATGTTCTATGTACATCGCTGCGGCTATTGTTACATGCGATGAATGTTAGTTGCAACCGATTGCATTACGATTCTAGCAGCACGGCTCGTGGGTGTCAAGGACGGTGTAAAGACTCTTTAGCGATGTTCCTCGCCTTAATTCGTTAGAAATGTCTGCGTAGGTATTATAGAAGCGCGAACTGAGCTATAATTTCATTGAAGGGATATGGTTAGCGACGATAGAGGTATTAAAGACAAGGCGTTCTATGTGCGCCGGATGTTCGCGTCCATTGCGCGCAGGTACGATTTGCTCAATTCGGTATTGAGCCTTGGCCGCGATCGTTCCTGGCGCAGGTTCGCAGTGTCGCTTACTGAGGTTTCGCCGGGTGGGCTGGTGCTGGACGTCGCCGCTGGTACGGGGAAGATCGCGTACATGGTCGCAGGTCGCAATCCGCAAAGCACCGTCGTCGGCGTCGATTTCTGTCCTGAGATGCTGGCCGTGGCGCGGAAACGTTCGGTTAAGGTCGGATCGCCTCATCCTATTTCCCAAATCCCCCTTGGTCCCCCTTTGCAAAAGGGGGAACGTGTGTGGGCTCATTTCGATACGCCTCTACGGGACACCCCCAACCCCCCCGGCCCTTCCGATACCGGAAGGACACCTCTTTTTCGGCGATCCGTTGAAAATACAGTCGGGGGGAGGGTTCATTTTGTTCAGGGGGATGCGCTGCGGCTGCCGTTTCCCGATAACACTTTCGATTGCATAACGATCGGGTTCGCCTTAAGAAACGTCGTCGGCATCGAGGACCTTTTTCGCGAGTTGGAAAGGGTCGCCAAACCGGGCGGCAAGCTGGTCTCGTTGGAGCTGACCCGGCCATCCGTACGGCTTCTCAAGCCGTTGCATAAGTTGTATATTATAAGCCTTCTGCGTTGTGTGGGCGGGATTGTGTCCGGTAAGTGGGAGGCTTATACTTATCTGCCAAAATCGATATTGGACTTTCCTTCTCCGCAGGGGGTGAAGAAGGTCATGGAGGACGCTGGTTGGCGTGAGGTGGGGATATACCGGCTTACATTCGGGATCGCTACTGTTCAGACGGGGATCAAGGGGGTGGTGAGATGAGTGCACAATCGATTGCGAACTTAGTGAAGATTAGCAGGAGCCGGCGGCGGTTTCATCAGGATGTTGCCGTCGAGTATGAGACGCTTGAGCAACTCGTCGACTTGGCGCGGCTCTCGCCGTCGTCGGCCAATCTGCAACCGCTCCGCTACATCCTTTCGTGTGATGAGAAGAGAAACGGATGGATATTTTCCTGCCTTTCCTGGGCGGGGTATCTCAAGGGGTGGTCAGGCCCGGAGGAAGGGGAGAGGCCGTCGGCGTACATCGTTATACTAGGTGACACGCATATAAGCAATGCTTTCGGGTGCGACCACGGCATTGCTGCGCAGAGCATTATGCTGGGCGCGGTCGAACGTGGTCTTGGCGGTTGCATCATGGCTTCGGTCAACAGGGAACGATTGCGGCGGTCTTTAGCTATTCCGGATCGATACGAGATACTCCTCGTTCTGGCGCTGGGCAAACCCGAGGAGGAAGTAGTCATCGAATCGGTGGGTTTAGACGGCGATATCAAGTACTGGCGGGATGAGAGCGGCGTGCATCACGTGCCGAAGCGCGCGCTGGAAGATATCATCCTCGAATAGCTTGGCGCATATATTCCCGTAAGGCTATCATCGGGCTTGTGAGCAGGCGAGAGCCACATTTTTAAACCGGGTAGTGATATGTCGCAGGTTTGGTTATTTAGATATGCAAAGGGCGGGGACCCGCTGGAGGGGATACAGTCCCTGTTCGATAAATCTGGGTTCGACGCGTCTATCGCCGACGGCAACAATGTCGTTGTAAAGCTGCACATGGGCGAGCTGGGCAATATCAGGTATCTAAGACCATCGCTGGTGTGGAAGGTCGTCGATATCGTTACCGGCAGGGGCGGACATCCGTTCCTGTTCGATACCGTGGCCTCCTACCCCGGCGAGCGGGATACGAAGGAGAAGTACCTGTCGACGGCGGCGCGCAACGGTTTCGCCGAGGCCACGGTGGGCGCCCGCGTCGTTATCGCGGATGACGATGACGAGCAGCTATCGCTATCGGTCGATAATCGAATCAGCGGCTGCGAATTGGTCGAGGTGAAGGCTTCGTCGATGCTGATGACGTCGGACTGCGTAATCGTCATGTCGCACGTAAAGGGCCACGAGCTGGCTGGCTTCGGCGGAGCGATCAAGAATATCGCCATGGGCTGCGTGTCCAGCGAGACGAAGCGTGCGCAGCACGCGGTCAACATGCCGGTGTTCGACGGCGATGACTGCGACGGCTGCGGCAAATGCGCCGCGGATTGTCCCACAGGCGCGATCGAGATGGTCGATGAGAGGCCGTGTAGGGACGAGGGGTTGTGTATCTCGTGCGGAACTTGCTATTTCAAGTGCCCGCTGAATTGCTGGGTCTGGCCGGAGGGCTCGAAGGAGCGATTGCAGATCTACATGGCGCACACTGCGTCGACCGTGCTCGCCGGTTATCAAGGCAGGGTCGGCTTCTTGAATTTCATCCAGGACGTCGTCCCGGATTGCGATTGCGCCGCGCCTTCGGGTGAACCCGTCGTGCAGGATGTCGGCATCGTGTTCTCGTTCGATCCCGTTGCTGTCGATAAGGCCTCTTTGGATTTAGTCGACCGCTCTCCGGTTATTCCCCGTTCGATCAATGTAAAGCCCCCCGATATTTTAGGGAAGATGCATCATACGAACAGCCTGGTACAGCTGGAGACGGCGGAGAGACTGGGCGCCGGCTCGATGAGGTACAGGCTGGTTCCGGTGTAGTCGGTCGGCGGTTTCAGGGATGTCATTGCGAGGAATCCTTCCGATTTTGGAAGGATGACGCGGCAATCTCGTCGTTTATGTAGCAGAGCATAGTACGAGATTCTTCGCTTCGCTCAGAATGACAGGGTGTCGGTCGGCTTGGAATGATGAGAGCGGTTGAATCAGACGCGGAGGGCGCATCATGATGCGCCCCTACACGGCTCTCAGCTCGAAGACCACAGGATTCGCCGGGTCGGGGCAGGCGACGGTGGCAACCCCTTCGTCCTCCCACGGGAACTTGCCGCCGAACTTGAGCGTCTCGGTGAAGGGGAACAGCGTGTAGAACGCCCACGAGCACATGCCGGGCGGCGTCGTCTCGCCCATGACGAATTCGTCCCCTACTTTGTGTCCGGCGACGCACTCGCCCTTCTGTGAGATCACCCTTGCTATCACTTCGGTCATTTAACCCTCCATCGCATCGCTTTCGATGATCGC
>JAYEHL010000183.1:0-8772 GCA_034659515.1 Chloroflexota bacterium
TTGACCTGGCTCATGGGCAGCTTCTCCCTGAGTAACTGGAACGAGGTCTACGTGCTGCTCCCATACATCCTGCTGGGACTGGTGCCGATATACCTGTACAGCCGCCCGCTGAACCTCATGCAACTCGACGAGGAGCAGGCACAGCAGATGGGTGTCAACGTGGAAAAGGTCAAGCTCATCCTGCTGCTCTCCGCCACGCTGATCACGGCGGCGGCGGTATCCTTCGCCGGCAGCATCGGCTTCGTAGGCATCATCATACCCCACACCGTGCGCCTGATCTGGGGGCCGGACTATCGCTTCCTGCTCCCCCTGTCGACCGTGGTGGGCGCGATATTCCTGATCCTGGCCGATGCGCTCGCCCGTACCGCGACCGGCGCGGGTGAGTTGCCCGTCGGCGTCATAACGGCCTTCTTCGGAGCGCCATTCTTCCTGTACCTGCTGCGCCAGAAGAAGCGGATGGTGTTTTAGGAGCCCGACGTGAATAACCTGAAGCTGAGCGATGTCGATTTAGGGTACAGGGAACACCCCGTGGTAAGGGGGGTGAGCCTCGAAGTGACGTGCGGCGAGGTAGTCGGGATCGTGGGCCCTAACGGGTCGGGCAAGTCGACGATACTCAAGGCGCTGTGCGGGCTGCTGCATCCGTCATCCGGATATGCCGCGATCGATGACGACGATATGCATCGAATGTCGCGCGAGGCGCTGGCATGCCGGATAGGAATGGTGTTTCAAGCGCCGACTCTTCCCGACAGCTTCACTGTGCTGGAAATGGTGCTCATGGGACGCTATCCCCACCTGGGCATGCTGCGCCACGAGAGCAAGAGAGACCTCGATATCGTCTTTCACGCCATGGAGCGCACCGGCATCGTTCCGTTTGCCGCACGCTACGTAAACGAGATATCCGGCGGCGAAAGGCAGCGCGTTATCATCGCCAGGGCGCTGGCCCAGGAGCCGCGATTCCTGCTGCTCGACGAGCCCACGGCGCATCTCGACATCCAGCACCAGCTTGAGGTCATGGAGCTGGTCAAGTCGCTGGCGGAGTCCGGCCTTGGCGTGGCGGTCGCCCTGCACGATTTCTCTCTGGCCAGCCGCTTCTGTCACAGGCTGGTGATGCTCAAGGATGGCTCCGTCTTTAAGGAGGGTGCGCCGAAGGACGTTATGACCACGGAGAACATCAAACACGCGTTCGGCGTCACCGCCATGATCTACAGCGACCTGGCCTTCGGGCCGTTGGTGGTAAACACCGCTATCTCGCGTTCCGGCCTTGACAATAGCCACCGGCGTATACATATAATCGGAGGCGGCGGCAGCGCGGCGGCGATCATGCACCACTTGCACAATGAAGGATATCGTATGAGCATAGGCGTCCTAAACCAGGGCGATACCGATCTGAGCACCGCCCGCGCGCTGGGCATAGAAGCGGTGGTAATATCGCCGTTCGCCGCCATCGACGACGCCGCTCACCAGCGCAACCTGGAACTGGCGGCGCAGGCGGATTGCTGCCTGGTATCGAATGTGGCCTTCGGATGGGCCAACCTGCGCAACCTGGAGGCGGCATCGGTATCCCGCCGTCTCATGCTGGTAGATGATGTCCCTATCTCCGAGCGCGACTTCACCGACAACCAGGCCACAGATATATACAACGCGATAAAGATCAACGCGCAGTGCATCGACTCGGGAGATATTTCCGAGCGCCTGAAAAATATACTTCTGCAAGAAGAGGTGAGCAATGAGCGATCCTAGGAGTGAAAAAGGCTTGGTTCTGATATACACCGGCAACGGCAAGGGCAAGACCACCGCGGCCCTGGGACAGCTCGTTCGCGTGAGCGGCTGGGATATGAAGGCGGCGATGTTCCAGTTCATAAAAGGCACGAAGCTGAAGGCCGGTGAGCACCGCGCCGCTGAGAGATTCGGGCTGGACCTGCGGCCGATGGGCGCCGGCTTCACATGGAGGGAGAAGGACAGGGAGAAAGCGATTGCTCTTTCGATGGAGCAGTGGCGCAACTGCCGCGAAGCCATAATGTCCGGCGAGTTCGACATGATCATCATGGACGAGATCAGTTACCCGCTGACGCTGGAGTGGATACCCCTCGCCGAGGTGATCGATACGATAAAGAATCGACCTGCGAGCCTTAACCTGGTGCTGACCGGCAGGGACATGCCGCAGGAGATAATCGACATGGCCGACTTGGTCACCGAGATGCGAGAGGTAAAGCACCAGTTCAACAAGGGAATCAAGGCGCGTAAGGGGATAGAGTTTTAATGACCGACGGGATAAAAGCGGTAGTGATCGCCGGGGCCGCCAGCGGCGTGGGCAAGACCACCATCGCCATCGGCATAATCGGCGCGCTCGTGCGGCGCGGACTCAACGTGCAGCCGTTCAAGACTGGGCCGGACTACATCGACCCGAGCTACCACACGCTGGTGGCGGGAAGACCGTCGCGCAACCTGGATACGTGGCTCGTGCCGCGCGACGGGATCGTCGAGTTGTTCCGCCGCGCCTGCGACGAAGCCGATATCACCATTGTCGAGGGCGTCATGGGTCTGTACGACGGCCACTCCGCCAGCGATGAGGCGGGCAGCACTGCCGAACTGGCCAAGATGCTGGGGCTGCCGGTGGTGCTCGTTATCGACGCGTCCGGCGCCGCGCGTTCCGTGGCGGCGATGACGCTGGGATACGTGAACTTCGATCCGGGCCTGAATCTAGCAGGGGTTATCTTCAACGGTATAGGCTCCGAGGGCCACTTCGATATGTGCCGTCAGGCGGTGAGCGACGCAACAAATATCTCCGTGCTCGGCTACCTGCCCAAGATGACCGACCTGACGCTGCCGGAGCGTCACCTTGGACTGGTGCCGACGCCGGAGCAGCCGTTATCGAAGGACTTCCTCGACAGGCTCTTCGCTCAAGCGGAGGCAACGCTGGACATCGACGGTCTGTTGCAAATAGCAGGGAGCGCCGCGCCACCGACGATAACCGCATCGCTTTTCCCTGAACGGCGATACAGCCCGTCGGTACGCATCGGCATCGCCCGGGACAGGGCGTTCAATTTTTATTATCAGGACAACCTCGACCTGCTCGAAGCGTGGGGCGCAACACTGGCGCCGTTCAGCCCCACGAGCGACGGCGTACTTCCCGGCGGCATCGATGGCGTGTACATCGGTGGCGGCTTCCCGGAGATGTACGCCGCGGAGCTCGCGCGTAACACACCGATGTTGGATTCGATAAGGGAAGCCGGCGAAAATGGGATGCCGGTATATGCGGAGTGCGGCGGCCTGATGTACCTGGGACGCTCGCTCCGCGGCTTCGACGGCGACGTGCACGGCATGGCTGGTTTGCTGCCGATCGATTCGATCATGGACGGCGCAAATCTGACGCTGGGATACCGCACCGTCCGTGCCCTCGCCGACAGCCCCCTCCTCGAACGCGGCGACGAGGTGCGCGGCCACGAGTTTCACTGGTCGAGTCTCGACGGCGGGCCGGAGGGAGAGGCCGCCTATATGATTTTAGATCAGGAGCGGCGCGAGGGCTTCATCGCGGGGAACGTGCTCGCCTCGTACGTACACGTGCACTTCGCCAGCCGCCCGGGCATGGCGCAAAGGTTCATCGAATATTGTAAAAAAAGGGGTGATAGATGCTGAAGATTTCATTAGAAGAGACCGTTGCCGGAATAGGGCCGCTGGACGGAGAGGCGATGGCCGCAGCCGGGGCGCGGCAGGATGAGCTGATCAAACCCAAGGGCAGCCTGGGCATGCTGGAGGACATATCGGTTCGACTGGCCGGTATCTTTTCTCAGAATAAACCAACGATCGAGAACAAGATTCACATTCTTGCGGCGGGAGACCACGGCGTGGTCGTCGAGGGCGTGAGCGCCTATCCTCAGGAAGTGACACCTCAGATGGTGATGAACTTCCTCGCGGGCGGCGCGGCTATCAACGTTCTGGCGCGCCATGTCGATGTCAGGGTCATCGTTGTGGACGCAGGTGTCAACGCCGAGCTGCCGCCGCATCCCGACCTTATATCGATGCCGGCGGGCAGGGGCACGGCGAATATGGCGCAGGGGCCCGCCATGTCGTTGGAGCAGGCGCGGCTGTGTATCGAAAACGGTATCTCGATCGCCGCGCGCGAGATCGAAAGCGGCGCCGACCTTATCGGCACCGGCGACATGGGCATCGGTAATACCACCGCCGCCAGCGCGATAACGAGCGTTATCTGTGATATCGATCCTCTTGAAGTCACCGGCCTGGGCGCGGGAATAGCGGAGGATCAGCGGGAGCACAAGGCGAATGTAATTCGAAAAGCCATCGATCTAAATCGTCCCGATCCGTCAGACGGACTGGACGTACTGACAAAGCTGGGAGGCTTCGAGATAGGCTTCCTCGCCGGCGTCATGCTGGGCGCAGCCGCCGCCGGACGCCCGGTGCTGATCGACGGGTTCATATCGGGGGCGGCTGCGCTGATAGCTTACACTATATGTCCCGCGGCGAAGGATTATATGATCGCATCGCACCTCTCGGTGGAGCGGGGGCACGGCCACGCGCTACAGCACATCGGCCTTAAACCGATCCTCGATCTCGGCATGAGGCTGGGCGAGGGCACCGGCGCGGCGCTGGCCATGCTGATCGTCGAGGCGGCGGCCAAATGCCTCGCCGAGATGCCGACCTTCGCCGAGGCCGGGGTGTCGGACAAGGAGTAAAAGACGAAATGAGTTTCTTAGCGGCGCTGGGGTTCCTCACCGGCATACCGGTGGGACGGGGAGCGATGCAGCCGGAGCGGCTGCGACGGTCGTCGATGTTCTTCCCGCTGGTGGGTCTTATCATTGGCGCGCTTATCGCCGGGATCGACTATGGGCTGGGCCTGGTGCTGCCCGGTATGCTCACCAGCGCGATCACGGTAGCGGTCCTGCTGCTGCTCACCGGCGCGTTGCACTTCGAGGGCTTCGTCGATTGCTGCGACGGACTGTTCGGCGGGCACACGCGCGAGCGGCGGCTGGAGATCATGCGCGACAAGTCGGTGGGGGCCTACGCTGTGGCCGGAGGGGCGCTGCTGCTGATAGTGAAGTTCGCGGCGATATCATCGCTCGCGGTGGGGTGGGAGCGCTTCTGCATAATCGCGCTGTTCCCTGCCATGTCGCGCTGGGGCATGGCGCTGGCGCTGAACCTGTTCCCATACGCCCGCGCCGAGGGGCTGGGCTCGGCGTTCAAAAACAAGAGTTCGACGCTGTATATGCTAATCGCGGGCGTCATCGCCTTTATAATAGCGATAACCTTCGGGTGGCTCGGCGGCGTCATATTGCTCGCCATCGCAACGACCGTCGCGCTGCTGGCGGGATGGGGCATCTCGCGCATGCTCGGCGGCCTCACCGGCGATACCTACGGCGCGATCAATGAGCTGACCGAGGTCTTCGTGCTGATCGTAGCCGTAGCGATAGTACCGCACCTCGCGATACAGCCGATCTGGCAGGTGTGCTGGTAGATATGTTGCAACAGATAATAAGAGGTGCCCTTCCGCGGAAGGGCCGGGGGTTCTGGGGGTGTCCCCTAATTTATTCCTCCGTAGGGGCGAACCCATGGGTTCGCCCTACCTGGATTGCCCGATCAAGTCGGGCAATGACAGGAGCAGATGGAACCTCCCCCTTTTGCAAAGGGGGATTGAGGGGGATTAGGATACAAGGTAGTGATTAGATCTGTTAGAAACATCGAAATGAATCGTACATTCGCCGGCAGGAGCGCATTGCGATGCGCTCCCGGCTGGATTGCCCGATCAAGTCGGGCAATGACGAAAAAATATGGTAGCGTTAAATTAACATGTTTGAAATGAGCGAACTCTGGATGGACGCCGCCGCACTGGCGCTGGCGGTGGCATGGGACCTGTCGCTCGGCGAGCCGCCGAATGCGATTCACTCTGTCGTCGGCATCGGAAAGGCGATAGGCCTGCTGGAGCGGATCGCGCCCAAGGCCAACCGCATCGCCCAGTTCACTTATGGACTGATGATGGCACTACTGCTACCCGCGGCGCTGGCCGCCGCCGCGTACTTCCTGGCGACGTGGCTCAAGGACGCGTACCCACCGGCGTACATCGTCGTGGCGGCGATCCTGCTGAAAACGTGCTTCTCCATACGCGGCCTGATAACGAGCGCCAAAGACGTCCGGGCAAGCATCGAGGCCGACGATCAGGTCGGATCATCCGAACTGCTGACGCATCTCGTCAGCCGCGACACATCGAAACTGACGCCGGAGCAATCGGCGGCTGCGACGATAGAATCCGTGGCCGAGAACACCACCGACAGCTTCGTCGCGCCGTGGCTTTATTTCGCGATATTCGGCCTGCCGGGCGCGTTCGCCTATCGAGCCGTCAACACGCTGGACTCGATGATCGGATACCGCGGCAAGTACGAATACCTCGGCAAGGCGTCGGCGCGCCTGGACGACCTGTTGAACCTTGTACCGGCGCGCATCGCCGCGCTTACGATAGCCGCGGTCAGCCCGCTGTGCCGATTGAGCCTGCGAAGGTCGCTGCGGACGCTGTTCAAAGAGGGGCATCACACATCCAGCCCCAACGCCGGTCTCACGATGGCGGCGATGGCCGGAGCGCTGGGCGTTGTGCTGGAGAAGGCGGGCAACTACACGCTCGGCGTGGGGCTGCGACAGCCGACGTCCGCCGATATTACGAAATCGATACAGGTGATGAAGTGGGTCGCCGTATTCGCTGTGCTAATAGCATTCGTGTTGCTGGCAGTGCATCACGTATTCTTTTAACGACAATCGTACCGTAGGGGGGGGTGGGGAGGGGCCCGCCCGGGAGTGGGCCGCCGGGCGCACGGGGGGAGTTCTGGGGTGCCCTTCCGCGGAAGGGCCGGGGGTTTTGGGGGTGTCCCCCAATTTTAAAAATCTCCCAAGACTGGGGGATATAGGGGGTTGAGATAATTACCTCAATCCAATATCCGTGAATAACTTAAAGAATTGACCATGACAAACGAAACAGGCAAATCAATACAGAGGCCGGTCCACGGCAGCATAACCCCCGCCGAATTGCGGGCGCTGGGCATGAGGCCGGAGGACGTCATCGATTTCAGCTCCAACATCAACCCGCTGGGCGTATCGCCGAAGGTCAAGTCCGCAATGGCGGGTGCCGATGCGTCGTGCTACCCGGACCCCGACTGCCTTTCGCTGCGTGAGGCGCTGGCTCAGCGCTGCAATACCGATATCGGCAACATCATCGTCGGCAACGGGTCGACCGAACTGATACACCTCATCGTTCGTTCATATATCGATAACGGCCCGGCGGCGATCATCTCGCCCACATACGGCGAGTACGAGTTCGCCTGCCGCCTCAACGGCGCGGAGCCAACCTTCATACGATCGACACAGGAGGCGCGTTTCCGCCTCGACATCGACGACGTTTGCCGGCAAATCGATGGCATCAAACCGGCGCTGGTCTTTCTGTGCAATCCGAACAACCCCACCGGCGTCTACCTCGACCGGAACGACATCGAAAAAATAGCGTCGGCGTCATCCCCCGCGCCGCTCGTGCTCGACGAGGCGTACGTGCCCTTCGTCGAACGCCCGTGGGACTCGACGCCGCTGCTCGATGCAGGAAACGTGATCGTGCTCCATTCGATGACAAAGGACCACGCGCTGGCGGGTCTGCGATTGGGCTACGCCCTCGCGCCGACCGCGATCATCGAAAGGATCAAGGTGCTCCAGCCGTTCTGGAGCGTCAACGCCGTGGCGCAGGCAGCGGGCATGGCGGCGCTGGACGACGACGATCACGTGCGGAAGGGGCGGGAGGAGATCGCCGCCGCCAAAGCGTATCTCGAAACGGAGATCGACCGGCTCGATCTGAAGGCGATTCCGTCCGGCGCCAACTTCATACTGGTCAGAGTTGGCGACGCGGCGTCGATTCGTACACAACTACTGAAACACGGGCTGGTGGTGCGCGACTGCGCGTCGTTCGGGCTGCCGGAGTACATCAGGATATCGATCCGCACCCTGCCCGACTGCCGTCGGCTGGCGGAGGGCCTGCAACAAATATTCAGCGATAAAGGATAAGCAAGTGACAGCAAAGATAATCATGGTTCAGGGCACCGCCTCACACGTGGGCAAGAGCATCATCGTGGCCGCGCTGTGCCGTATCTTCAAGCAGGACGGATATAGCGTCGCGCCGTTCAAGGCGCAGAACATGGCCAGCGGCTACACCCTGGCCGACGGGAGCGAGATCGGCGGGGTGCAGGCGGTTCAGGCCGAAGCGGCGGGCGTTCAACCGAGCGTCGATATGAATCCGATTCTGCTCAAGCCGGTGGGCGACAGCCGCTCCGAGATCGTGGTCCTCGGCAAACCGTATGCCACCATGCCCGCCGTCGATTACTACGCGGTGAAGGACGATATGTGGAACTGTGTGGTAGATGCGCTCGACCGTCTCGCCGGCGAGCACGATGTCATCGTCATCGAGGGCGCGGGCGGCTGCGCCGAGATCAACCTTTCCGACAGAGAGATCGTCAACATGCGCGTAGCCCTACACGCAAACGCCCCGGTGCTGCTGGTGGGCGACATCGAGCGCGGCGGCGTCTTCGCGTCCCTCGTCGGAACGATGGATCTGCTTACAACGGCTGAGCGCTCGACGGTAAAGGCGTTCATCGTGAACAAATTCCGCGGCGATATCGATATACTGAATCCCGGCCTGCGCCAGCTTGAGGATCGAACCGGCGTGCCCGTCGCCGGTGTCCTGCCATGGTTCAACGACATCTACTTCCCCGAGGAGGATTCGCTGGGACGGGA
>JAYEHL010000184.1:0-37373 GCA_034659515.1 Chloroflexota bacterium
TGGCGGGTGCTGCCTATAGAGCCCGCTGAGTTCGAGGCAGGGAAGAACGTGGAGTATATATATGAGCCCTCACCGATAGGTGTGCTCGCCGGGTTGCTGCCTCGCTTTGTCGAGATGAGCCTTTATCACGCCGTGTTGGAGGCTATTGCCAGCGAGCAGTCCGCGCGTATGGTGGCGATGCGTAATGCCACCGATAATGCTCTTGAACTTATAGATGATCTGACGCTCACTTATAATAAGGTAAGGCAGGAGATGATCACCACGGAGCTTCTGGATATCGTCGGTGGTGCGGCAGCGTTAGAGTAATGAGAGGCTTTAAGTGGTTAAGGGGGTCGATCCTAGTACAGAATTGATGGGTGTCTTCCGCTCGAATGTTGACCGGCACTTCAGCCTCGATGAGTTAGCATGGGAGATGACGGTGAGGGGGTTGGAGCTAACGGAGGAAAGGTTAAAGAAAATACTGGAGACGTTGGAGGGTTGGAGGAGGATCGAGCGGGAGGAGAACGGTGGGGAGGAGCGATATATTTTTTACGACACTACGGATTTTGGATGCCCGCGAAGGAAATGTTGAACAGAGCGGGGCGGGAGATATCTTTAGATATATTTAATGAGATGTTTAAGTCTGCTGAGGCTTTCAGGAGGTTATCGTGGCAAAAGGAAATGTAGCTCAGGTTATCGGCACGGTGGTGGATGTTGAGTTCCCACCCGATGCATTGCCGGAGCTTAACAATGCTATAGAGATCGGCATAGGTGATGAGAAAATAGTGCTCGAGGTGCAACAGCACGTTGGCAATAACTGGGTGCGTTGCCTCTCTATGACGCCCACCGATGGTTTACAGCGCGGTGCTGAGGCTATAGATACCGGCGCGTCGATCAGTGTGCCGGTTGGCCGTGCCTCTTTAGGAAGGCTGTTCAACGTGCTTGGCGAGCCGCTGGATAATTTGGGTGAGGTTAAGGCGGAGGAGAGATGGTCGATACATCGTAAGCCGCCGTCATTCCAGGAGCAGGAGACCTCTATCCAGATATTGGAGACGGGACTGAAGGTTATCGACCTAATCACTCCTTTCACAAAGGGAGGGAAGGTAGGAGCCTTCGGCGGCGCCGGAGTGGGCAAGACCGTGTTAATCCAGGAACTTATCCGTAACATCGCTATGGAGCACGGCGGTTTCTCCGTATTCGCCGGAGTAGGCGAGCGCTCGCGTGAGGGAAACGACCTCTGGTATGAGATGAAGGAATCGGGCGTCATCGAAAAGACCGTGCTCGTATTCGGGCAGATGAACGAGCCGCCGGGTGTTAGGGTGCGTATCGGATTCACGGGTCTCACCATGGCGGAGTACTTCCGTGACGTGGAGGGGCAGGACGTGCTTCTCTTTATCGATAACATCTATCGCTACACGCTGGCCGGCATGGAGGTCTCGGCGCTCCTCGGGCGTATGCCTTCGGCGGTGGGTTACCAGCCGACGCTGGCCACCGAGATGGGCGAGCTGCAGGAGAGGATCTCTTCGACCAAGAAGGGCTCCATTACCTCCTTCCAGGCGATTTATGTACCGGCTGATGACTATACCGATCCCGGCGTTTCGACCACCTTCGGTCACCTCGATGCGGTCGTGGCCCTGGAGCGCTCGATTTCTGAGATGGGTATCTATCCTGCGGTGGATCCTTTGTCGTCTACGTCAAGAATCCTCGACCCTAAGGTAGTGGGGGAGGAGCATTATCAGGTAGCACGGGGACTTCAGAAGGTGCTACAGCGCTACAAAGACCTTCAGGATATCATCGCCATTCTCGGTATGGAGGAGCTTGCCGAAGAGGACAAGCTCGCGGTGAAACGGGCTCGCAAGATACAGCGCTTTCTGTCTCAGCCTATGTTCGTCGCCGAGCAGTTCACAGGTATGGCCGGCAAGTACGTGCCGGTCAAGGAAACGGTGCGCGGTTTCAAGGAGATACTCGAGGGTAAGTACGATGACCTGCCCGAGCAGGCGTTTCTGATGGTGGGTACGATCGAGGAGGCGGTTGAGAAGGCTAAGCAGTTGGAGGCGGAGTAGCAGGGGAATTTGATAGTAGGTGGTGATGACCTTTGGCTAAGCTAAAGTTTGAGATAGTTATCGCAGAGAGAGTGGTTTACTCCGAGGACGTCGATGTTGTGGTTGCTCCCGGTAGCGAGGGTGAACTCGGGATACTCCCAAGCCATTCTCCTCTCATCACTTCTCTTCAACCTGGTGTGTTGACGGTTCGTCACGATGGCCAAGAGGTTGAAATATTCGTCAATGGCGGCTTCCTTGAAGTTAAGCAAGATAAGGTTACTGTTTTAGCCGATGTGGCCGAGCGCGCCGAGGAGATAGATATCGCCCGCGCCGAGGAGGCGAAACGCCAGGCGGAGGAGAAACTGCGACAGCCTTCGACTGAGATCGATATCGCTGCCGCTGAGGCTGCTTTGCACAGGTCGATGATGAGGTTAAAGGTGGCGGAGCGCCGCCGGAAGAAGCCCGGATCAGGGAGAAGTCAGCCCTCTTAGATAATAAGTCATCGTCTCCAGGGCGAACATGGGATCCACCTTTCGTACGCGTACGTCCGGTGGCACTCGAGTGGCTATAGGATAATAGTTAAGTATCGCCTTAATTCCACATTTAACCAGGCTGTCCACCGCTTTCTGTACCTGGGATGGCGGCACGGCGACTACTCCGATTTTTATATCCTTGGTTTTTATGGTATCGGCCAATTCCGATATATCCTGTATAGTGACACCGCCAATCCTTTTCCCGATTATCCGGGTATCAATATCGAAGGCGGCCACTATTTTGAAGCTCTGAAGGGCGAGCTTGCCGTAGTCGAGGAGTGCTTTCCCGATCCTTCCCACTCCGATCAGGGCCATATTCCACTCCTGGTCCAGTCCGAGAATCTTTCTCAATTCTTCCATGAGCATACCGACGTTATAGCCCTTGCCCTGTTTGCCGAACTTTCCGAAGTAGCTGAGGTCCTTCCTGATCTGGGCCGGCGTCATTTGAAGTCTCGCCCCAAGTTCCTGTGAGCTCACCACCTCTGCGTTCTCATTACTGAGTATGGTTAGGATGGCAAGATACTGTGGAAGGCGGAATATTACAATGTCGGGTATTTGAGACTGTGAATTTGACATATGAACTTTACCTCGGGATCGTCAGGTTATTTTATTTCAATCTTGGTAGCTACCGATTACTATTTTACAATAGCCCCTTGATTATCTCTACTGTCATACAGCCTTTATCCAGTTCAATGGATTTAACTACATCATCAATCGCAGGTATCAGTATTACACTAGCTTCTGACGATACTTCGTACACGTCGTTGCTGCCGGTAGGTATGATATCCGAGATTTTCCCCAGGAACCTGCCATCTGTGCTCCATACGTCAAGCCCTACCAGCTGAAATCTGTAATACTCACCCTCGGGCAGTGGACGCAGTTCGGAGAACGGCACTTCGAGGAATCTTTTGCGGATACTCTCTGCCTCATCCACACTGTCGATAGAATTAAGCTTGAGGATGACCATATTTCCACGCCATTTAGAAGACTCGACAGTCACGGCTTTGCCAGTTACATATACCGTTTCGCCATTCGCGAAGCGGTCGGGGAAGTCGGTCAGCACCTCTACCTTTACCTCGCCACGAATACCCCACGAGGCAGCGACCCGACCTATCGGGATGAACTGGGGATTCATAGTGCTATAGCGGCGATTCTTAGATCACCACGAGTTCTACGCGGGTATCTTGCTTAACGGCTACTACTCGCAGCAGCGTTCGCATTGCCTGAACTACGCGGCCCTGCTTGCCGATCACACGGCCCATGTCGTCCGTATGCACCTGTAGCTTAAGAAGCACTCCTGTATCGCTTCTCTCCTCAGTCACCACGACGTCATCCGGGTTGTTCACGATTGCTTTGACGATGAACTCAATAAGCTCTTTCATGATTCTCCTTCGCTTGGTTTATCGATCCCTTCTTGAGGAAGGGTCGTGGGTTCACCTTCATCTGATGTTTTGGATTCCGCCGTTGGTTCCTGGGCGGGTTTCTTGGCTGATTGCTTGATAGGCTTTTCCGCGAATTTTCTCTCGGGCATATCGACAATGCCGAGTTTGCCTAAGAGAACGCTCACCCTCTCAGTAGGTTTCGCGCCCTGGCTGAGCCACTTTCGCGCTTTCTCTCCATCTATCACGATTGTGGCTGGCTCGGTGCGCGGGTTGTAGTGACCGATGATCTCAATGAAATCACCGTCGCGCGGCGCCTTTGCATCAGCGACTACCACTCGGTAGCTTGGTTGTTTCTTTCTGCCTACTCTAGTTAATCGAATCTTTACCATGTCAGTGTACCTCTCGATGTTGCTATTATGGGTCACAAAGCGCCGCATGTCAATGGTGTGTTGCCAGTGGTTGTAGCAAAAGGATATAATTTGCATGTGGAAACTCGTGACATTCATCGTTGGGATGTGAGTGTCTCCGAGGCGAAGGAGATTCAGCGCAGCCTCGCGGACAGGGTCGAGAGAGAGGGTAAGATCGGTATGCCCGAGCTCATCGCCGGTGTTGATATATCCGGCGCGGACAGGAGCGGCAAATCCCGCGGTGCGGTGGTCGTTCTTCGTCACCCTTCCATGGAGATGGTCGAGCGAAGCGTGGTGGAGATGGAGGTGGTGTTTCCCTATGTACCGGGGCTTCTGTCCTTCAGGGAGATGCCGTTGATTCTCGCCGCCTGCGAGAGGATCAAATCGACACCGGATTTGTTCATCGCCGATGCTCAGGGGATAGCGCACCCGCGGAGGCTGGGGCTAGCATCGCACCTCGGGCTTGTTCTGGGGGTGCCCACCGTCGGGTGCGCCAAGTCGATACTCTGCGGAAGGCACGGCGATTTGGGTGATGAGCCCGACGATCGCTCGCCGCTTATCGATGGCGGGGAAACCGTCGGGGTGGCGCTGCGAACGAGGAGCGGCGTGAAGCCGGTATATGTTTCGGTGGGTCACAAGATTAATCTCAATGAGGCGTGTCGTTGGGTGCTGGCCTGTTGCAGGGGATATCGCTTGCCGGAACCGACGCGCCTGGCGCATAAGGCGGCGTCGGGTAAGTTGTCATAACATATTGAGCCGGTCGAGCGAAGCGTAGCGTATAGATGTTAGATCGTTAAGGATATTATCGAAAGGATAAGTGATGGTGCAAGAACAACGTAAAAGGCTTGAGGATATGGCGGAGCAGATATCCCAAGTCATGGTGCGTCTTTGACGTCGCTCAAAAGGAGCGGGAAATAGAGCGGATCGAGATGGAGTCTTCCTCCCCCGATTTCTGGGGCGATCAGGAGCGGGCGCAGGGCGTTATGCGCCATCTCGGGGAATTAAAGGGCGAGGTAGAGAGGTGGCGGGGCATCGAACGCAAGGTTTCGGAGTTGCTGGAGCTTAGCGAGCTGGCCCTCGATGAGGATGAGTCCTCGCTGGAGGGCGAGATCGTGGCTGAGACGGAAAGGCTCGAAGCCCTGTTCGAGGAGATGGAGTTCGTGCTGCTTCTCGGTGGCGAGTACGAGAAGGGGAACGCCTTCCTCGCGGTGCACGCCGGAGCCGGGGGCACCGAGGCTCAGGACTGGGCCGAGATGCTGCTCAGGATGTACCTGAGGTGGGCCGAGCAGCGCGGATACAATGCTACGCTGGTCGATACCTCCCCCGGCGAGGAGGCGGGCGTCAAGAGCGCCCTCATCGAGATCGCAGGGTCGTATGCTTATGGTTACCTCAAGGCGGAGCGCGGCGTTCATCGGCTGGTGCGTCTGTCGCCGTTCGACGCCTCACACTCGCGTCATACGTCCTTCGCTCTGGTTGAGGTGATGCCGGAGGTGGATCGCGATGTCGATGTCCAGATAAACCCGGATGACCTGCGAATAGACTTATACAGGGCCAGCGGCCACGGCGGGCAGAGCGTGCAGAAGACCAGCAGTGCGGTGCGCATTACCCACATCCCCACCGGCACCGTCGCGGTATGCCAGAATGAGCGTTCCCAGTATCAGAACAAGGAATTGGCTATGAAGGTGCTTCGGTCTCGCTTGCTTGAGTTGGAGCTGCAAAAGCATACCGAGGAGCAGGCCAGGCTCAAGGGCGAGCATGTGGCTGCGGGATGGGGGAATCAGATCAGGAGCTACGTGCTGCATCCGTACAAGATGGTGAAGGACCATCGCACCGGATACGAGACCAGCGATCCAAACGCGGTTCTCGACGGCGGCCTGGACGGGTTTATCCACGCCTATCTCAAGGGAATTATAGGGAAGAAGTAATGAGGCTCTTTTTAATTGCATTAGTACTGGCGCTGGTTTTATCGGTGGTTCCCTCTGCCATAGTTGTCGCTCAGGGGGATATAACCATACTTTCCAGCGATGCCAAAGCGCAGTTTCCTTACAGCATTACCTTCAGCATGGAGGCGATGTCGACGAGCGACATAGTCGATGTGGATATAGAGATACAGGCTGATCGGCGCAGTCTCGTTCCGCAGAGTTACCGTTCGGATACAGATTTCGAGTCTGACCAAAATGTGGACGTCAGCTGGACATGGAATATGTTCGAGACCGGGGGTATTCCGCCGGGGACGGATATCGAGTATCGCTGGATAATAGAGGACGCCTCAGGGGAATCGTTTGAGAGCGCCTCCTCTGTTGTCAAGTATGATGATTCGCGTTATGACTGGAACAGCCTATCCAGCGGTCAGATAACGCTATACTGGTACGAGGGAAGCTCATCGTTTGCGCAGCAATTGATCGATGCCGCCGACGAAGCGTTGGACAGGCTGTCGGGCGAGTTCGGCGTTTCTCTGGAGCAGCCTATCACTTTTTATATATATGCCGACGCGTGGGATCTGCAGGGCTCCCTGGTTTACGCGGACGTATGGACAGGAGGAATGGCATTCCCCGCCTACGATACCATCATGCTCGGCATCAAGGTCGATAACCTCGACTGGGGCGTCAGGGCCGTAGCTCACGAGGTGGGGCATTTGGTGATTGGCCGGCTTGTGTTCGGGCCCTTTGGCTGGCTTCCCACCTGGCTTGATGAGGGGGTCGCGATGAACGCCGAGGGCGACCTTAATGATGATTTTCAGGATCGACTCGATGAGGCTATAGCCGACGATGCGTTGTTCTCGGTGCGTAGCATCTCCAGCGCATTTCCAGCCGATTCTAACGATGCCAGGCTGAGCTACGCGGAGAGCTACAGCGTTGTGCGGTTTCTCGTCGATAACTACGGCAGCGATGAGCTTCTTGAACTGCTTGATGTGTTCAAGCAGGGTAATACGGATGATGAAGCCCTTACGCAGGTCTACGGCTTCGATAGCGACGGGCTGGATGAGGCTTGGCGCGCCAGCCTCGGTCTGGGGCCTCGTCCGCCGGTGACGCCTACATCGAAAGGTGATATATTTTCGTTGAGCGCCCCCTACATTGCGCTCATCGTTATAGAGGTGATCCTGGGGATTCTGGTTATCTTTCTAGCGATTTCCTTCATCCGTCGCTGGAGATGAGGGTGTTGTTTGATCCTTGCGTGCCTTTACCCATACGTAGAACAGGCGGTGCACCGCAGTGAAGTTGGTTCCTATTGCCAGTACCCACAGCGTGTATAGCATTACGGTTTCCTGCTTGTCGGGTATTGCGCTGAGTACCAAACCCAGTGACAGGATGCCTATACGCATGGTTCGCCTGAATATTCCTACCTCGGCATCCAGATTGAGTCCCTCGGCCCGCGCTCTGACGTAGCTTACGAGCAGGGAGCCTACGATGGTGGCGAATATAAGCAGCGATTCGATCGAGGTGTCCGGTCGCCAGACGTAATACCATAACAGTCCGAATAAGATCACGGCTTCGGAATAGCGGTCCAGTGTCGAGTCGAGTAGACCTCCGAACTTTGTCACTTTACCCATCGTCCGCGCCACCGCCCCGTCCAGCAAGTCGAAGATCCCCGCGACGAGGATAAGTATGCCACCGTAGATGAAGTGCCCCTGCGATATGAGCCAGGCCACTCCGAAGTTTATGAGGAAGCCGAATATGGTAAGGCTATTTGGGCTTACACCCGTTTTACCCACCAGCCATCCGACTGGCTCCGCAAGTCTGTGTGCTGTATCGCTGAGGATTTGAGCAGGTCGCCACATAATACTTATCTCCGTCGATTAGCAGTCCGGAACGAAACGAAATATACTTAGGTAATAAACAACGCTATGATTTATTATACAGGCTAAAATAGTATTCGTTAACCATCTTTGCGACATTGGGCCAGCTATACCTCTCGGCCTTCCCGCGGCCGCGTGCGCCCATCTCGTGGCGTCTCGGCTCGTCGTTCAAGAGCTCTATAAGTGCTTTGGTGAGGGCGTTTACGTCCTTCGGGGGCACCATGAGTCCTTCCGCGTCATTGCTTATCAAGCTGGCGTATCCATCGATGGATGACGCCACTATCGGCTTGGAAGCTGCCATTGCTTCAAGCAATATTATCCCGAAGCTTTCGCCGCCGGTTGCCGGGGAGCAAAACACATCGGCCGATTGGTAGTATGACGGCAGGTCCTCATTTGGCACATAATCGGAGAAGATCACATCTTCCAGTCTCAGCTTTCTCGCCGCGGGCTCATATTTTTCCCGATTTCCCGGGCCGACAACGATAAGCCGCGATTTTGGCAACTCCTGTTTCACTCTCCGATAGGCCTTCAGTAGGTAATTCAGCCCTTTACGTTTCTCGGCGCGGCCCACGAACAGGATGTTCTTTTTGTCGTTAAGCAGGCTATCGATTGGTGGGCGCTCGGTGGAGAAACGTTCGAAATCTATCCCATTCGGTATGACCTTATATTCGTCCGGGAAGTACCTGCTTATGAATCTCATTGCCGGTTCCGATACAGCTATCCTGCCGTCGAGCTTGTCGAACGAGCGTTTGAAAAACGGGCTGATAAGGTGATATGGCACCCTCGTCTTCTGAAAGGCGTGGAAGGTGCCGATGTTTATTGCGTTCGAGTGCTGGAGCACGGTCAGCGTCAGGGTAGAGTACAGGGGCTCGTGCATGTGGACGATGTCGAACCTCTCCCTCTCCAGCACCTTCTTCACCGGAGATGACAGCATCGGCGATAATGTAATCCTGGCGATGGAACCGGCCGATGGTATGGGAACCGGTTTACCTATAATGATAATATCTTTATTCTCGATGGAATCTTTACGACCGGAGCATGGGGCGATTATCTTGATCTCATGACCCAGTCCGACGAGTTCTTTTTGGAGGAACGTAATGTGATTCGCCACGCCGCCGGGGTGAGCAAAGTCGTATGGACAAACGAGCGCCACCTTCATTTTTTTAACTGTCTCACGGCATTATTAAAAATGCCACGGACGAAAAAGCTCCTGCTCTTCCCTTGCTGTCTGAGGATTTGCATGATGCCGATTTCAAAGTAGCTCGGGATTCGACCTTTCATCGGCTTGGTAGTCTTTTCAAGGATACTTCTGCGCAGGTCTGCTGCCGTGCGGCCTCTGAATAGTGTCAGACCGCTGCCCACCGATATCAGGAAGTGGGCATCACTGCCGCCAGTTTCCGCCAGCTTATATTTCTCGTTGATCTTTCTCGCCTTGCGGTTGGATATTGTGCCCATGATAGTGGCATTGTACGTCTCTATGCCGTCGAAATAGACTGCGGGGTTCTCGCTACTGGTAATTTTCTCGATATCCTTGCGGTTTATGCTCTCGCTGAATGGGCTCATTGGATGCGGCGCGATACACAGGCCTCCCTGGGCGTGCACTGCGGATATGGTGTCCTCAAGGGATAACTTATTCGATATCGGACTCTCTACGAATAGCGCTAACAGGTGTCCGTCAAGGGTGTTGATCTCCATGCCGGTTACTACTTCGAATGGATAGTTGCGCTTGGCGGCGAGTTCCCTTGCTTCGTAGCTTCCTGATAGCTCTGCGTGGTCGGTTATAGCAATTACATCAAGGTCGCCCATCTCCGCTACGTACGCCAGAATCTCTTCGACACTGGCCATTCCATCGCTTGCAGTGCTATGTATATGTATATCCGCCGCCCCATAGCCGTTCCTGTCACTTAAATCTTGTGGAGGGTGCATTCTATACTGCCTCTATTCCCTCCCCCTAATATAGTGGCGCAGAAGACGTTTCTCATATTAACGTAATTATTGGTTGTCCCCGGAGATAAAATCTTCAGTAAACTTCCGAGCTTCGTCGTCCTTATATTGTACAGGGGGTGATTTCATAAAGTATGAGGAGGGTCTGATTAGCGGCCCGGAGACGCCGCGATCCATTGCTATCTTGCAGCATCTTATCGCATCTACTACAACTCCGGCCGAGTTAGGACTGTCCCATACCTCTAATTTCAGCTCTACATTGAGAGGTACGTCACCGAATGTACGCCCCTCCATTCGAATGTGGCAGAACTTCCTATCATCAAGCCACGGAACGTAGTCGCTCGGTCCGACGTGTATGTCTTTCTCGGATACTTTGTAATCCAGCTGTGAAGTTACAGCGTTGGTCTTCGATATCTTCTTGGACTCAAGGCGCTCCCGCTCCAGCATGTTGAGGAAGTCGGTGTTACCACCGAAATTGAGCTGGTAGGTTCTCTCCAGTTTGACGCCTCGCTCCCTGAAAAGGTTGGTGAGGATGCGATGAACTATGGTGGCGCCGACCTGGCTCTTTACATCGTCGCCGATTATCGACAGGCCGCGTTCCTTGAATCGTTCCTGCCAGTATTTCTCTCGCGCGATGAATACGGGTATACAGTTCACCAGGCTGCAGTCGGCGGTGAGCACCTGCTCAATGTACCATTTGGTGGCCTCTTCACTGCCGACGGGAAGGTAGTTAATCACGACATCGGTCTTGGTCGACTTTAGTATCTCAACGATATTAGCCGTAGGGCCCGGTGCCTTGGTTATTATCTCGGAGAGGTATTTGCCTAGGCCGTCGTGCGTCATGCCGCGCTCCACCTTAACGCCGGTTCGCGGTACCTGACAGAATTTATGAGTATTATTCGGAGTGGTGAATATAGCTGTAGCCAGATCCTTGCCAACCTTGTTCTTATCGACATCGAAGGCGGCGACGAATTCGATGTCGCTTATGTGGTAGCCCCCCAGGTTGACGTGCATCAGCCCCGGGATTTGCTCGTCTTCTCTGGCGTTCTTATAATAGTAGACTCCCTGTACTAGGGAGGACGCACAATTCCCAACACCGATTATGGCTACGTTTATCTTGCCCAAATCTGTCTCCTATCCTATAATAGCACTTTAGCGTGGAGGTTATTATGCTTTACGATTTTCATACCCACTCATCGCTTAGCGACGGATCGCTTTCCCCTATGGAATTGATATGGCGGTCTCTATCGAACGGTTACAAGGCGGTTGCGATCACTGACCATGCCGGCATTGGTTATCTCGATCGCATCATTCGGGAGGTCGCTGCGGACTGTGCCCTGGCCCGGCAGAAGTGGCCAATCCAGGCGATCCCGGGTGTCGAACTTACTTATGTACCTCCTGACGCTATTCATGAAGCCGCCAAGCGTGCCAAGGAACTTGGCGCTTGGCTGGTCGTTGTTCACGGCGAAACCATCGTCGAGCCTGTAGAGAAAGGCACCAACGAAGCGGCCCTTACCTGTCCCTACGTAGATATTTTAGCACATCCGGGCCTTATTACAAAAGAGGAGGCTCAATTAGCTGCCTCCAACGGTGTTTTTCTTGAAATCAGTGCCAGAAAGGGACACTCGCTAACTAACGGCCAAGTTGCCCGACTCGCACAAGAGAACGGTGCTAAACTTCTGCTCAACTCGGATGCTCACGATCCAGCGGATATACTGACTCCCGACTTAGCCAGCCGTATAATCTTGGGGGCCGGAATAGATCAAGCTGAATGCGATGAGATACTGACTAAGAATCCCCAAGACTTCATCGAGACGATCCTCCAGAAAAACCTACCCAAATAGAACAGCTATTAGGCCAGTAGCGAATACTGATCAGGACTTCCCGATGCGGAATACCTTTGTACCGCACTTGGGGCAAACGCCCTTTGTCGCCGGCCTGCCGTTCTTCAGTGTCACTTTCTGGGCGTTTTTGATGTCTACCTTGGCCCTGCACTTGAAACAGTATGCCTGCATTTACTTCACCTCCTTTTAATCCTGTTGAACTATAAACCCAATCTATATAGGTGTCAAGCCTTTTTAAACTGCTTCATACTACTTTATTTTAATATGGAATACCTTGTCTGGCTGCCAGAGCCCTGTGTCCAAGTCTATACGGAGCAATGCTATCAATTCTCCCTCCGGAGAATAGGCACGGCAGCGGTTTGCATCACTGTCGATGTGCAACTGTACAGGGCGTCCGTTCAGTACCGCCTGTTTGTGCTCACCGTCGATTATCGCTACGGCCCAGTCCTGTATAGCGAAGTCCATCGGATACAGCAATTCCTGCCAGTAGCCGTTACGGAAGGAGTCCTCAAGTTGTGGCAGCGTTAAGCTTTCTTCGATACTGAACGGGCCGTATGTCGTTCGTACCAGTGACGAGATGTGGGCTCCGCAGGCTACCGATTGGCCGATATCGTGCGCCAGGGAGCGAATGTAGGTTCCCTTACCGCACTCCACCTCGATGATGAAACAAGGCGGTTGCCAGTCGAGCAGTTCTAATCGATGTACTTCTACCTCTCTCTCATCGATCTCGACCTCGATCCCTGCTCTGGCGAGTTCGTATAGACGCCTGCCCCGGCGTTTCAGCGCGCTGTATGCTGGGGGTTTCTGCATAATCCTGCCGGTGAGCGAGGGAATCAGCTCTTCGATTTGGACTCTGTTTATATGGTAAGGGTCGTACTCGTGAGTGATCGTTCCCTCTGCATCATATGTATCGGTTGATATGCCCAGTGTGATTTCGGCTATGTAGGTCTTTGGGAATTCCATTATGTAGGAACTCATCCTCGTCGCCTGCCCGAGGCACACCGGCAGCACTCCGGTGGCCATGGGGTCTAACGTACCGGCGTGTCCTACCTGGCGTTGTCCACTGAGACGTCTGATAATTGCGACGATGTCTTGGGACGTTTTACAGGGGGGTTTATTGATATTGAGGATGCCGTTAATGGCTGTTTTCGCTTTCTCCGCTGCGGACATCTTCCATTACTCCGAGGATATGGGCGCCTTGCTCTATCGAGTCGTCTCTGTGAAAAACCAGTTGTGGCGTGTGTCTTAGCGATAATCGCCCCTTGAGCTCGCGATACAGGAATCCTGATGCTGACTCCAGTCCGGCCATCGCGTTCTTCTTCTCTTCATCGCTGCCCATAACGCTGATGTATATCTTAGCGTGTCGCAAGTCGGGGCTGGTATCGACGCGGGTTACCGTCAGGAAACAGCTGAGTCTGGGGTCTTTGACGTTGCGGCGGATGAGGTCGCTCAGCTCCTCCTGTATCAGGTCGTTCAGGCGCAAGGTGCGTCTGCTCATTACTAAGCTGCTTCCTTTTTGTAGGATTCGATGGTGTCGCCCTCTTCGAAGTCGACGAATCCACTGATGCCTATACCACACTCGAATCCGCTGGTAACCTCGCGGGCGTCGTCCTTGAACCTCTTGAGGCTGCTTATGTTGGACTGATGGATCACATTGCCATTACGCAGCACTCTTGCTGTTGCTCCACGTATTATCTTGCCGTCGGTGATGTAAGAACCCGCTACGATGCCGGCCCTTGTTTTGAACACGGCACGAACATCGGCGCGCCCCTCGACCACCTCTACGTAGGTAGGATCGAGCAGCCCTGTCATCACCTTCTCTATATCCTCCACGAGTTTATATATGATATCGTAGTAGCGGATATCTAGCCCCTCCCTGTCGGCGATCTGTACGGCCCCCGTCTCCGTGCGCGTGTTGAATCCCAGGATGATGCCGTTGGATGCCAATGCCAGCAGCACGTCGCTCTCGGTGATACTGCCGCTGTCGGCGTGTAGTAAATTCACCTTGACCGCGTCCGTGTTGAGGCGTTCGAGGGATGTCTTTATCGGCTCCACGCTTCCCTGCACATCGGTCTTGAGGATGATGTTGAGATCCTTCATCTCGCCTTCGCTGATCTGGGAGAACAGGTTGCTGAGACTGACCTGCTTGGCGGCGTTCCTCTTGATGCGCTTCTGCTCCCGGCGATTTTCGGCGAGGGTGCGGGCCTCCTTCTCCGAATTGGTTACGGTGAGGATGTCTCCCGCATCGGGCACGCTGTCCGCTCCCAGTATCTCCACCGGGCTGGAGGGTTCGGCTTTGCGGAACTGCTTTCCCTTATCGCTGAATATCGCTTTCACCTTGCCCCATGTGTCGCCTACGACGAAGGACTCGCCGACCCTCAGGGTTCCCGTTTCGATCAGCACAGTGGTTACCGGCCCCTTGCTCTTGTCAATCTTGGCTTCGACGACGACGCCGATGGCGCGGCGGTCGGGGTTGGCCTTCAGGTCTTCGATCTCGGCGACGATGAGCAGGTTCTCCAGTAGATCGTCGATGCCCTCCTTGGCCTTGGCCGATACCGGTACGCAGATCACGTCCCCTCCCCACTCCTCGATGAGCACGCCGTGATCGGCTAGCTGCTGCTTGACGCGCTGCGGGTTGGCCTCCGGCTTGTCGATCTTGTTGATGGCTACGACGATGGGAACGTCCGCGGCCTTGACGTGGGCGATCGCCTCAATGGTCTGCGGCATGACGCCGTCGTCCGCAGCGACCACCAGCACGGCGATGTCGGTTACCTGTGCGCCGCGGGCCCTCATGGCCGTGAAGGCTTCGTGGCCGGGCGTGTCTAGGAACGTGATCTTCTGGCCGTGTATCTCCACCTGGTATGCGCCTATATGCTGCGTTATCTCGCCGGCCTCGGTCGCGGCCACGTTAGCCTGGCGTATGGCGTCCAACAGCTTGGTCTTGCCGTGATCGACATGTCCCATGATAGTGACCACGGGCGGGCGCGGCTTCAGCAGGGCGAGATCGTCTTCAAGGAAGTGGCGGGACCTCTTGCGCTTGTATGAGGTGACGGCTGCCGTCCGCTTCTCCGCGATCACCTCGTAGCCGAAGCTCGCTGCCAGACTGGCCGCCGTGTCGAAATCGATGACCTGGTTGACGTTGGCCATGATGCCGTTTCTCATCAGCTGCTTGATCATATCGATCTGGTTTGCCTCAACGAGCTCGGCCAGCTGCTTCACAGTGATGGAGGCAGGCAGCTTTATAGCGGACTTTACAGCGGGCGCCTCCTCCCGTCCCTTGTGACGGGTGTCCTCACTTTGTGTACGTGTCCTGCCTCGTCTCCTGGGGCTTCTTCTGACGCCATGCGTTCTTGCCATATGTCTCCACTATCCAGGCAGCGTTTCCCCGTATCGGGCCAGCTCTTGTCTGCCCTCTGCGCTTATTTTTGTCCGCAGGGATCGATCCAAGCGATCCTTTTTAAGGCCGCTCTCCCAGCAGGACCTCGATTTGCATAGATATACCCCGCGCCCCGCTCTCCTCCCCGTGGCGTCTATCACAACGCCGTCGCTATCCGTGCCTACGATACGGATAAGCTCCCCCTTGGGCCTCGCTCGGCGGCATCCCACACAGGTGCGCTCGGGGACGCGTTTCGGGCGCGAGCTCTGTTTACTAACATTCATCACATTACATTTCAGGATTAATCCGGGCCGGCTACCTCGTTAGCGGTCTCGATCGACCCCTTTTTATCCTTCGTTTTCCCCTTGACATTCTTTTTAACCTTCTTGGCGGGCTTGCTGGCCGCCTCTATCAAGATATCGTCCCTGAGGGCGATGTCGATTTCCTCTTCGGGCGGCAGCTCTCTTTCGATGGGAAGCGCCAGATCCAATTCAGCCTCATCGATGCGGATATCCGCCGCTCGCCGGACCTTCGGCTTGGGAGAAGCTTTCGCTGTCTCTTCCTCCTTCGCCTTACCCTTACCTTTCTTGCCCTTTTTAGCGGGCTTTGGCACGCGGCTGGGGAGTAGTATATCCTCGGCGAAGCGTATGACCGGCATATGCGGCTCCGTGGGCTGCGGTGCCTCTTTTACTTTTTCGTACGGGGAAGCGAATTCCTCCGGCGCGGGCACGGCGAGCTCTTCCTCGACCGGCTCTACCACGTCGATAATCTCCATCGCCTCATCCGGCGCGGCCTCCTCCGCCTCCGCGAACGTCTGTAACTCTTCGGCCTCTCCTGGCTCTTCGAACTCGACTTCCTCGAATGCCTCGGGAACCGCTATCTCCTCGGCAGTCTCCTCTATTTCGTCCGTTGCCGTTTTTTCCGTTGCTTGTTTCTCCGCCTCCGCTACAGATGTGCTCTTGATGTCTATCCGCCACCCTGTGAGCTTGGCCGCAAGCCTAGCGTTCTGTCCCTCCCTGCCGATGGCCAGCGATAGTTGGCGGTCGGGCACTACTACTACGGCGACATTTTCGTCAGTGTTTATAGCAACGTTTTCCACCTGCGCCGGGCTGAGGGCATTGGCGATGAACAGTGCCGGGTCGGCATCCCACTCCACAACGTCTATCTTCTCTCCGCTGAGTTCATTGACGATATTCTGTATCCTAATTCCGCGTAGTCCCACGCACGAGCCTATGGGGTCTATGCCCTCCTGGCGTGCGGCTACGGCGACCTTGCTCCTCTGTCCCGCCTCCCTGGCGATGGACTTAAGCTCTATGGCGCCCTGGTGTATCTCCGGCACCTCGAGTTCAAGCAACCTTCTGAGGAGATTGTGGTGCGTACGGGATACGACGATTTGAGGGCCCTTGGCGGTGCGATGTACTCCCAGGATGTAGACCTTGACCCGCTGGCCGGAGCGGTAATGCTCCATGCGCACCTGCTCGGTGGAGGGAAGTATGCCCTCGGTCCTGCCGAGGTCGAGGGTGATCTGTCTGGGCTCGATGCGCTGCACTATGCCGGTAACGATCTCGTTCTCGCGGTCGGAGAATTCCTCGAATACGATCTCCCGCTCCGCCTCGCGCAGGCGCTGCAGTACCACCTGTTTGGCCGTCTGCGCTGCTATACGCCCAGCGTTCTGTGGGGTGGCCTCCACCATTATCTCTTCGTTGAGCTGGGCGTACTTATTTATCCTGCGCGCATCCTCCAGCGATATCTCGCGGGTGGGGCTGGTAGCCTCTTCCACCACCAGCAGTCCGGCGAACACGGAGACCTGTCCTGTCTCCGGGTTGAGTTTGGCGGAGACGCTCTGGTTGGGTGCGAAGTTGTTCTTTCGGAACGCCGATGCCAAAGCGCTCTCGACTGCCTCGAGCACTACCTCTTTAGGCAGATTCTTCTCTGCAGCCAGCTGGGTGATGGCGAGCATGAATTCGCTCTTGGTCTTACCCAAAGTACCCTCCTAATGAAAAAAGTGGGAGAGAAAACCCACTTCCTTCCAGCTCGTTATATTGAAGTTATTCGGGTCTGGTTCTAGTCGAGCTCAATAGCGAAGTTATTATAGCATAAATTATGTGTAGCTGCAATAGCGTCGTTTTGGAATTCGTTGACGATGGTGTGGCATAGGCGATTCATCGCGGGAGTGTTGCTTCGATATTGCGCTTATATCGTGTCGATGAGTGTCCGGTTATACAGATTTCGCGCTATTTCGGGAGGAGTATGTCGCGCAATTTTTCGACAACGCCTTCGAGGGGCATGATCGTCGATTCCTTCTCGTGCCGCAGCTTAACCTCGACGCTCGTGTTCTTGAGCGTTCTCGGGCTGACTACAACTCTTATGGGCATTCCCAGCAGGTCGGCGTCGTTGAGCTTGACGCCGGGTGACTCGACTCGATCATCGTACAGGACATCGATTCCGGCGGCGGAGAGATCGGCGTATAGTTTATCGGCGGTCTCAATAACATCCTCGTTGTCGGTCGACAGCGGACAGAGGTATGCCTGGTAGGGGGCTATCGGCGCGGGCCAGATAATGCCCTTCTCATCGTTGTTTTGCTCTATGGCGGCGGCCAGCAGCCTGCCGATGCCGATGCCGTAGCAGCCCATGATGACGGGGTGGGATGCGCCCTCGCGGTCGAGGAAGTTGGCCCCCATGCGCTCGCTGAAGAAGGTGCCCAGCTTGAACACGTGCCCCACTTCGATGCCCTTGACGGCATTCAGCGTTGCGCCGCATTTCGGGCAGCCCTCGCCCGCCCTGGCGGTGGCGATGTCGATCAACAGGTCGACCTCGAAGTCGCGCGGGTAGTTTACGTTCTTTACGTGTGCACCGGCCTTGTTGGCTCCGGCGACGAAGTTGGCTCCCATCGTTATCGATTGATCGGCGACGCGTTTTATGCCCTGCAGCCCTATCGGCGAGGCGTATCCGGCCACCAGACCGGTGGCGGCGACCTCCTCCCCGGTGGCAAGACGCAGCTCGTGGCAGCCGATGGCGTTCTTCAACTTGACCTCGTTGACCTCTATGTCGCCGCGTATGGATACGTATATGACTGCGCCGTCGCAGGAGTATAACACCGCCTTGAGTGTCTTGCCCGGCGGTACGGAGAGGAAGTTCGCCACCTCCTCGATGGTTTTCATCCCCGGCGTGGCTATCTCCTCCATCGGCAGCGGTTCACTCGAGTCGTTCTTATGCTTGACGCTCTCCGCCCGCTCGACGTTGGCGGTGTAGTTGCAGGAAGGGCAGTTGATGATAACATCCTCGCCGCTGTCGGCGACGACCATGAACTCGTGGGATTCCTTGCCGCCGATAGCGCCGCTGTCGGCCTCGGCGATGAGGAATTGCAGGCCGCAGCGCTCGTATATCCGTTTGTACGCTTCGATCACTTTGCTATAAGTCGAGTTGAGCGATTCGGCGTCGGCGTCGAAGCTGTACATGTCCTTCATGCCGAATTCGCGCACGCGCAGCAGTCCCCCTCTAGGGCGAGGCTCGTCGCGGAACTTGGTCTGTATCTGATACAGCATAAGCGGCAGGTCGCGGTAGCTTTGTACGTTGTGCCTCACCAAATCGGTGATGATCTCCTCGTGCGTTGGGCCCAGCACCAGCGTGCGCTCGCGACGGTCGTTCAGCGTGAACATCGTCTTGCCGAAGGCGAGGTTGCGCTCGGTATCGACCCACATCTCGTAGGGCTGGAGCACCGGCATTTGCAGCTCCTGCGCTCCGATGGCGTTAAGCTCATCGCGCATGATGTTCTCGATCTTTTGGATGGCTCGCAGGCACACCGGCATGTAGCTGTACACGCCCGATGCCAGCTGCTGGATCATGCCGGCCTTGAGCAGGAGCTGGTGGCTGATGTTCTCCGCCTCCGCCGGTGTTTGCCTGAGCGTCTTGCCGAATAACTGCGATACTTTCATTGTCCGGTCCTTCTACTTTTCGTCCGTGCCGATTTCCCGTTTTGCGGGCAGTGTCGTTGGAATGTTGTAGATGATGATCGCGATCAGCACGACGAGCGCGCCGATGGGCAGCGCCGCCAGCGCTATTATTATTTTAATGAGGCTGAGCGGTAATTTAAACAGGGTTTTCATCATAAGTCAACTGCTATTTAGATTATATACTATCTTATTATGTTTCTGATCAATGTTACAGAGATTATACACTTGTCTCTATGAAAAATAACGTTTAGATATTCCAGTTTTTCTTTCGCCGAGGCTTAGCTCGGCAACTGCATCATCAATTGCTCTCAAAATCTTTATTATCGTATTACATAGGTATGTTAGCTCAGAAACATCTGCTTTCTTTGAAGATTCGTCCTTTGGTTTGTAGCCATGCCTGTACATTTCCATTTTGGCCATGCAACGGCCCAATGCGTGTTGGAAATGATTAAAAATGCGAATGACTGGTCTCAAGTCATCCAATGTGCCTTGATGATATAACATTTCTCTTGACATATTTTGAGTAAATTGATCTATGCCAAATATCGAAGGGTAAAAAGAGAACACGTCGAATTTATCTATATCGATTAAATCTAATCTAAGCGCTTCATTTTTCAGAATGTTTAGAAATTCATCAAAGTTATCGTGTGTCTTGCAGATTCTAAAAAAGAGGGCTTCTCGTGTAGGGTTTGGTTGCTTAAAGTAGTTCGCAAAATCAAGAGCGATGGCTTGTATTAAAAATGTGAGTTGAAATGACATTTCATCAAGGATTTCTTTTTGAATGTCTCTTCGGCGTTCTCTCTCCTTGCGGTCTCTTTCGCGCCTATAGCGGTCGACGAAGAAATAGGCAATACCGAGGGTTAAAAACGCGCCAATAATGGATGCGACAAGGCTTTCTTTAAAAGTATTACTCAAATATACACTGGGTAGCACTAATAGTAATATGGATGCGACGACAAATGAAATGAATAAAAGAACCCCTTTCTTATCTTTAGGAGTTTTATCTCCTGAGACCTTGCAAACTCTTTGAATAATGGTTTTTTTCTTTTGTGGTTTTTCTGCCATCAGCCACCTTTATAGCTTTGCATAACTCTGGGCCGTCCGGTAAAGCCGGATGATGACGTTGGGTCAATTCGCTGTAATCCCCCTTAGTCCCCCTTTGAGAAAGGGGGATTTTAAGGTTCTCTTCGTAGGGGCGTCTGATCGGCCAACTAGCCTGAATAGGGTGAGACGAATCTCGCCTCTACATCTCAACGTCCCTTGCGGCTTCGGCGCTTCCCCCTCTTTGCCAAAGAGGGGGTTAGGGGGAGTTCGATAACCCGTCATCGCCCGGATTGATCGGGCGCTCCGGTTCATAACCGCTTGCGCTGCTTCACAACCTGCTGCCAGAACTCGTGCTCGGTATCGAGCATCCGTTCAATGTAACTGTCGTCTCGCGCTACGCTGATATGAACCTCCGGGAGGTTCGGCAGATAGCACCAGAACTCGATTACTTGCAGCTCGGTAACGGCCAGGATGTGCTGCAGCTGACCGAAGTAATACTTCGGCACTTTTTTAGTAGCCGAAGATTTGCGATACACGCTCTCCCCGCACTTGATCTCCACCACCGCGCTTCCGTCGGTCGCCAATCCGTCTACGCTGGCCCGCAGCCATTCATACTTTGTGCTTTGCAGGCAGGCGGCTGCCACACGAACGCCGAACTTGCTCTCGTAACGTTTTCGCGCCTCCGGCTCAAGCCTGGTGCCGCGAGCCATAGCGGCGTTGGGGCCGTACACTTTCCCCTCGCACTTCTCTTGCAGCAGATAGTTCGCGCTCTTCCAGGGGTTCTCGCCCATGATCGCAGGGGCGTCGGATGCGCCTATGCCCTGGCTGCGCCATTCGAGCCAGGCGGGCGTGCCTTGCCGGAGGTTTACGATTGTGTAAGGTGTGTTATTCATGTCGTTTTTCTAGCCTACCATAATCGCCATCGCCCGACGAATTGATCGGGCAATCCAGGGGGCGGCTTTCAAAGCCGCCGCGGTTTTAAAACTCAGGTTCATCCTCTTATCCCTGTTCGCTCAGGACATGGTTGACCTCGTAATTCTTCGTTACGATAAAATTCGCTTCACTCTTCGATTTTTGGATAATACGATGTTCTATCTCCAATACTTTCAGGATGAATTGAAAGTCTTGACCAGGGTCGCGGTTGAAGTTTCTTTCTTTTATTTCATTTATTCTGCTTTGGTAATCCGATTCCAAAAAGATTTTCAAAGACGCATTTTTCAAAAGCATGCTATAGGTAAGATCGACAAAGACGATTTCCGTGGTCGTGAGGTCGACTGGCACATTTTCATACTTTTTCGATTC
Source organism: Chloroflexota bacterium (assembly GCA_034659515.1). Lineage (GTDB taxonomy): Bacteria > Chloroflexota > Dehalococcoidia > E44-bin15 > E44-bin15 > JAYEHL01. The sequence goes on from JAYEHL010000184.1 coordinate 21,603, forward strand.
TAATCGCCTGCAGTCGGAGGGAATAAAGACTTCCCGAGTTTCCTTTTTTATAGCGCGATCCAGAATCAAATCTAGTTGTTCTAGATTTATCTCTGAAGGCCCCAGGCATTGGCTAAGTTTGTTCTCACCGTAAGCTTTAAGTCGCTTCTTGTGGTTCTCTGCCGGTGTCAGCTTAAAAAATACATCTCCTGCTATCGTTGTCCCCCAAAAATTTTGCCTTCTCAACAGATACCGCAGATATTCCGCGATTTCGGTCTTACCCACCCCTGACTCGCCTCCGAGAGCAGCTATGACCCGCTCTTTTCTATATCGTGCCTTCTTGATTTCTTCAACGATGTACGGAAGCAGCTCCTCCGCCGCTTTTTTATGGCGTGGTTTTATGTGGGGGGGATCTCCTCGCCAGGTAAAAGTCGATCGATGGTAGGATCGGTGAATCCTTCTTCCAGAAATGGATTCCATTGTTCCGTGAGGAGATTTTCCTTGGCAAAGTAAATCTACGATTTCTCCCTGTTTATGTCCTATAGCTTCCCAGTTAAATTCACTTCGGGCTAGCCTATAACCATCTGACGCCAGTTGATTCAGTCGTGTCTTACGGTTCAATATCATGATCAGCCTTTGCGCGGCGTTGTGAGGATCGTTCGGATCCACAACAATCGCCTCTTTCTCATCGGTGATCCATCTTGTAACGCCCGCGGCTTTTGAGACCATGACCGGTGCGCGAGCCGCCATTGCCTCCACCACACCCATGCCGAAAGGTTCCATCATTTGCATTCCGATGTAGAACAGACAGTGATGAACGAGAACGGCTAAAATCTCCCAGGGTTGACTGGGCAGCCTTACCACCTCATTTTCCGATAATTCGTAATCTTTCATTACTGCAATAATATTGTTTTCGATATTGATTTCTTCAAGCGGTGGCTTTTCTTGAGATCCTCCCACAAGAACAAGTTTAAGCCCTTTCATAAGCTGAGGAGCCAGCCGACATGCTTCGCCGAAGACCTTCACGACTCCGGGAACATTCTTTGCCTCTGAGAAACGACCGAAATAAATAAAATATTTTCGGGGTGTCAGATTGTATCTATTCAATAAATCCGTTCGAGGATTTTTGTGTGCGTTAAAAAAATCATTTCCCGCGCCGGCAGGCATGACGAGATGCGGGAATTCACGTTTATAGTATTCTTTCAAAATAGCAGGTTCTTGCCATGAGTTCGCTATTTCAAAATTTGCTCCTTTGAGAGCCGCCATTTCAAAGCTTTCTCTTGTTCCAAAATTATACTCTTCGCCGAGCCATGTTTCAGGGTCGTAGGGGTCATATCCGAGAGATATCACTTTATTGATACCAAGCGAATGTGGAATTGCGATAGTTGGTATTTGAAGCCTTTCGCCTATTTCAAGAGCTATAGTCATACCGTCCGCATAGTGACCTACAACCGCATGTGCGCCAAAGAGAGCTGAAACGGCGACGGCCTTTTCCGCCAGCTCCGGAACAAGAGGGTATATCTCTTCCTTACGTACGAATTCATCGCTACCTGCAGGGATGCGTACAAGCCATAGGTTTTTTGCAAAGGATTCTACGATTGGGTATGGTTTGAACCATCTCGCTAAAATGATCACCTTTCTTCCCTGCGAGGCCCATGTTCTCGCTACTTCCAGCACATAATACGTTTGCCCCCCCGTATCAGGCACTCCGGCAGGCGGCGGGTTGTCCCAGTAACCATGCGTGGAGACCATCACGATGCGATTTGCACGTTTGGGAATTCTTTTTCTCAAGAAGGTAGGAATGCGGTATTTTTGAAAGGTATCATAATATTCTTGCAGGAGATTTGGTGCCAGGTCATATTTTAAAGCCTGATTTTTAAGTTTTTGATCGCTCAAAATATAAATTCCCCTGTCACTATTTAACCTTGCAGCAACGCTATCCTAACACTCGAAATCAGCGGCTCTTGAAGTGGCAAAACCGCGTGGAAAATCCGCTGCGTTAAGTGGTTAGGAGCTTTTAAAAAATTACACTTCGCTGGTTTTTATTGTAACACTTTCATCGTGGCTGGGATAAGAACACCCCTAATCCTTCCGATACCGGAATGACCGGCAGGAGAATTTCTCCTGCACCGCTTTTCCAGCAGTCTCTAAAATCTGAAGTGAACGAAAATCCTTCCGAAATTCTTGTCGTCTTTCTCCAGCCGATGGTATTGTTTCTTTATCTCCGGCTTCATTAGAAATCGCAAAACATGCTTTTTCAATTGTCCGCTTCCCTTGCCGGGAATAATCTCCACTAAGGCGATCTTCTTTTCCACCGCCTCCGCGATAACCCTGTTTAGCTCCGCGTCGATGGCGAGACCCCTGTTATAGATATCGTGCAGGTCCAGTTTGATTTTTGCCATTGAAGATTTCCTTAGGGTTCAACCCCCTGTGATCCTAATCCCCCTTAGTCCCCCTTTGCGAAAGGGGGAGTTTTAAGGTTAGGGGACACCCCTAAAACCCCGGTCCTTCCAATTCTGGAAGGACACCGCTGCTTCAACGCCCCCTGTCCTTCCGCGGAAGGACTTCCCCCTCTTTGTCAAAGAGGGGGTTAGGGGGAGTTCGTGTTCCTCATTGCCCGACTTGATCAGGCAATCCAGAGGGCGAATTGCAATTCGCTCTTACTAAAGCGAATCCAGGTGTATTTCCGGGTCTTCTTCTACTTCCGCGTACCACGGCTCGGGGTCTATGTCCTGAAGCGCGGTGGCGGCCGCTCGCCGCACCAGCGTGTCGTTGTCATCGAGCGCCTCGGTGAGCGCGGGGATCGCCGCCTCGACGATATCTTTGTGGCTGATCCCGATCTTGCCGATGGCGCCCGCGGCTGCGGAGCGCGTCATCGAATCCCAGTGCTTGAGCGCATCGATAAGGGCCGGGATCGCCCCGGCGGCGTCGGGGCCGAGTTTTGATAGTGCATTGGCGGCTGCGTAGCGTAGCGAGTTGTTCTTGCTTTTTAGCGCCCCGGTAAGGCCCTCGATGTTCCGGCTGGCGGCTAGTTCGCCGATATTCGTTTTGAGTTTGCTCATGTTATTGCCGTTCTTTCAGTATGTGAGTATTCTCAGTCGATCCAGAGGGCGAATCGCAATTCGCCCCTACCTCTATTTAAAATTTCTCGACCTCCGCCATCAGCGCGTCGAGGAAATCGGGCTCGTCGACTATCCGCACCTGTTTACCGTTGCGGAAGAGAATGCCTTTTCCCTTTCCGCAGGCGATGCCTACATCGGCATGTTTCGCTTCTCCAGGACCGTTGACCACGCAGCCCATCACTGCTACTCTGAGCGGCTTTTCCACCCGCGCCATGCGTCTTTCCACAGCGTTTGCGAGGGATATAATATCGACCTCGACTCGTCCGCACGTGGGACAGCTCACCAGCGTCGGGCCGTGCCGGCTGAGATCGAGCGACTTCAGTATCTCGTATCCGGCGGTCACCTCCTCGCGGGGGTCGCCGGTCAGCGATACGCGTATCGTGTCGCCGATGCCCTCCCACAGCAGGATGCCGATGCCGACGGCGCTGCGGATAGCGCCGCGTTTGGGCGTGCCCGCCTCGGTGATGCCGATGTGGATGGGGTAGGGCATGCGCTTCGCCAGCAATCGATTGGCCTCGATGGTATCGAGCACGTCGAACGCCTTGAGCGAGACTTTAATCAGATCGAAGTCGAGGCTCTCCAGCAGGTCGATCTCGCCCATCGCGGCGTCCACCATGCGCTCGACGGTCGTCTTCGTCGCATCGCTTGCCGGTGGCAGGCTCCCCGCGTTGACGCCGATGCGTATCGGTATGTCGCGCTCCTTCGCTGCCAGCACGACGCGCTTGATATGGGCGGGGTCGGATATGTTCCCCGGGTTTAGCCGCAGCCCGTCGGCGCCAGCATCGATCGATTGGAGGGCGAGGCGATGGTCGAAATGTATATCGGCGATGAGGGGAATGTTTATCGCCTTCCTGATCGCCGACAGCGCATCGGCGGCCTCGGTATCGGGCACGGCTACGCGCACCAGCTGGCAGCCGCATCGCTCGAGTTTTTTTATCTGCCGGATCGTCGCCTTCGAATCGCGTGTATCCGTCTTGGCCATCGACTGGACTATGATCGGCGCGCCGCCACCGACGGTGACATCGCCGATGTGTATAGGTCGGGAGTTGCGGCGACGGATCATCTCAGGAAACCTTCCCCGCTGATTAGTCGTGCAATATCGTTGTAGCTTATAACTACGAAAAGCATCATCAGAAGCGCGAATCCGACGAGGTGCACCATTCCTTCCTTTTTCGCCGATATCCGCTTCCCTTTGCGGATACATTCGAGAACAACGAAGACGAGTCTTCCTCCGTCCAGTGCCGGGACCGGCAGCAGGTTCATTATGCCCAGGATTATGCTGATGAGCGCTGCGAACTCGAACAGCGCCGTCGCGCCGCCTATAGCGGTCACTTCATTTGTGAGCTGGGCGATGCCTATGGGTCCGGCGATGGCGTCCTTGGCCGGTACATCGCCGGAGAACAGCATGCCGAATGAATCCTTTATGCCCACGTAAATCGAGCCGCATTCGGCAAAACCCTTGGGTATGGCTTCCCAGGGGGGATACGCGATTTTTGCATATGTACCGGGGGCGGATATAATACCCAGCGCTCCCTGTCCTTGAGGTATCTCCTCTTTAGTTCTGGGAACGATAGTGACCTCTAATTGCGAGCCTTCCCGCGATATGAGGAGTGTGACCTCCTGCCCGGCCTTCGCTGCTGTAATTTCGTTCAATTCGCCGGGGGTATCCACCTGCTCGCCATCGACGGCAAGGATTACATCGTTTACCTTTAGACTTGCATTGGCGGCCGGGGAGTCCTCGCTGACGTTGCCGATCATGAGGCCCATATTGTGCGCCACTATACCCAGCGGACTTTCTCCCTCCGGTATTTCACTCGCTGCGGGTACTACCGGAACATCGAATTGCGAGCCGTTGCGTGATACCAGCAACGTGATCTCCTGCCCGGCCTTCATGTCTATGATTTTATTCAACTGGTCGGGGGTAAATACCTGCTCTCCGTCGACACTCACTATGATATCGTTTATTTCGAGTCCGGCTGCCGCGGCCGCTGATCCGTCGATCACATTCGTAATGCGGGGGGCGTCATCCACCGGACGGTCGAGCGGCAGCATGTAGGATAGCGGCAGGAGCCAGAGGGGGAACAGGAGCATAAATACCGATCCGGCGCTGAGGACAATGAGCCTGACCTTGGGACTCTTGCTCGCCAGGCTGTCCGGCACGTCCGGGTCCTCCTCGCCAGCCATCTTGCAGAAGCCGCCCAGCGGTATCCAGTTGAGCGACCATATCGTGCCCCACTTCTCGAAATGAAGGTGGCGGATGCGCGGCGGCAGTCCGATGCCGAACTCCTCCACTTTTATCTTGGCGAGCTTGGCCGTGATATAGTGTCCCGCCTCGTGTACAATGACAAGCACCGTGAGTATGGCGAGAAATATAACGATCGATATAAAGATACTCATCTTGCAGCTCTCTCCCTGGCCCACGAATCGGCGGCTAGCACATCGTCCAGCGCCGGTTCGGCAATGCTCGAATGCTCGTCGATCACTGATGATATTATTCTCGGTATATCCATAAATCCTATTTGACCTTTGAGAAATCTGTCAACCGCTACCTCATCGGCGGCGGAGAGCACTGCCGGATAGGTGCCTCCCGCGCGGCTGGCCTCGAACGCCAGCCTGAGGCAGGGGAATTTATCCATATCCGGCGCTTCGAAGGTGAGGGCGCTGCCCGCCGAACCGTTCTCGATGTTGATGAAATCGAGGTGCGGCAGGCTATCGTTCTGTACGCGCTCCGGATAGAAAAGGGCGTACTGGATGGGAAAGCGCATGTCCGGTATGCTGAGCTGGGCCTTCACCGAACCGTCGGCGAACTCCACCATCGAATGAATTATGCTTTGAGGATGTATCAGTACGTCTATCTTATCGATCGGCGTCTCGAACAGCCAGCTGAGCTCGATGGCCTCGAAGCCTTTGTTCATCAGCGTGGCCGAGTCGATTGTGACCTTGGGGCCCATGTTCCAGGTGGGATGCGCCAGCGCCTGCTGCGGCGTAACGGCTTCGATCTCGTTCGTCGCCGACTTCCGAAAGGGACCGCCGGACGCGGTGAGGATCAGCCGCCGTATCGATTTATCCTCGCCCTGGAGGCACTGCCATATGGCGCTGGGCTCGCTGTCGATCGGCATGATCGTTACGCCATGCTTCCTCGCCTCGGCGGTTACGATCGCTCCAGCCGCCACCAGCGCCTCCTTGGTTGCGAGGGCGATGCTCTTCCCGGCCCGTATCGCCGCCAGCGTGGGCGCGAGCCCCGCCATACCGGAGATCGAAACGACCACCATATCGACATCGGGATGCGCCGCCATCTCTTCGGCGGTAACGATCTCGCAATCGAGGTCACCCGGTTTATCGCGGCCATCCGCCGAGTCGATCGCCGCCAGCTTCGGTCTGAACTCTTGGATCTGCTGGCGCAGCAGGTCGACATTTCTCCCGGCGGCTAAACCGGCTATATGCAGGCGCTCGGGGAAGGATCGAACTATGTCGAGGGTCTGGCGGCCGATAGAACCGGTGGAGCCGAGGACGGCCAGATGCTTTACATCACCACCCATATTACATAGTAGTATACAACAACCACAGTGAAGAGGATACTGTCCATGCGGTCGAGCATGCCGCCGTGGCCCGGCACCATATGGCCCGAGTCCTTTACTCCGGCGTTGCGCTTCAACATGGATTCGGCCAGGTCGCCGAGCGGGCCGAAGATACCGACTAACATGCCGAGGACGGCCGCTTGCCAGTACGGGATATCGATAGTAGGCAGTATCGTGGCGAGGATGAGGGCAGCCGCTACCGCGCCGATGAAGCCGCCGACAGTTCCCTCCCATGTCTTGGACGGGCTGATCCTTGGAATCATGCGGTGCCGGCCCCATTTCGAACCGATGACGAATGCTGTAATATCGCAGGCAACGCAGGTGATTATCGCCAGCAGGGCCCAGTCCCTGCCGCCGTCGAGGGCGCGCAGGGGGATGAAATGGCTCAGCATCCAGCCGATGTAGAGCATTCCGGCGAGGAGCCACGCCCAGTTGGAGGCGGCGTTTTTGGTATCGGGTTGAAATATCGCCCAGATCAGCGGCAGCACGATCACAGCCGCGAGCAGCGTGGTGGTGTATTTCATCTCGAAGTGGGCTACGAGGATGAACAGCAACACCCCGATGGTGCCGATGATCGCCAGGGGCTGTTTCTTGGATATGTCGATGATCTTGTAAAACTCGAAGGCGCCCAGGGCGGCTATTACGGCCAAGGCAATGGAGAAAACGAGGCCGCCGTACCAAGTCACGGCGAATACGATCGCCCCCAGAACAGATCCGCTGAGGAGCCGTTTAAGCATCATAGCGCTTCTCAGGCCTTAGTTTTCTTTCTAAGCCCTCCGAACCGTCTCTCACGTTCGTTGAAGGCGGCGAGCGCTCGCCCGATCTCCTCCGGCCCGAAGTCGGGCCAGAGCGTCGGTGTGACGTAATATTCGCTGTAAGCGGCCTGCCATAGCATGAAGTTGCTGATGCGCATCTCTCCGCCGGTGCGTATTATCAGGTCGGGGTCGGGGAGATTGGCGGTGTAAAGATATTTCGACAACTGCTCATCGTTTACATCATCGGGGCTGACACCGTCCTCCATCATCTGCTTTATCGCATCGATTATCTCGGAGCGTCCGCCGTAATTGAAGGCGACGCAGAGGGTTAGATTCGTGTTATTCTTTGTCAGTTCTATCGCTTCGCGAACTTTTTGCTGCAGGCCTTCCGAGACGCCGTTGCGCCTGCCGATATGAACGAGCTTGATTCCCTTCTCGTTCAGGCGCTGCGCCTCACGCTCTATCTTTTCCTCGAGGAGGCGCATGAGTCCCTGTACCTCTGTCCGGGGTCGGCTCCAGTTCTCGGTGGAGAAGACGTAGAGGGTGACGTACTTCACGCCGCGGTCGGCCAGGCATTCGATAACCGGGTAGATGTTATCCGTTCCCGCCCTATGGCCGGCCAGTCGGGGCAGCTTGCGTTGTCTCGCCCACCGTCCGTTGCCGTCCATGATGATGGCGACGTGGTTGGGAACGCCGGCGATGTTGGAATCAGCCACTAGACCTCCAGTAGCTCGGCCTCTTTATCCTTGGATATCCGGTCTACCTCGGCGATGAAGCTGTCGGTGATTTCCTGCAGCTTGGCCTGGGCGCGCTTCTGCTCGTCCTGGGAAATCTCCTTTTCCTTCTCGAGGTCGCGGAGCATCTCCATGGCATCCCTTCTGATATTCCTCAGGGCGACCTTGCCGTCCTCGGCGCGTTTGTTCACCGACTTAACCAGCTCCCTGCGGCGCTCCTCGGAGAGCGGCGGGATGGCGATCCTGATGATGTGGCCGTCGTTGGTGGGGTTAAAGCCGAGGTCCGATTTCTGGATGGCCTTGGTTATATCATCCATAGTCTTGTTGTCCCACGGCTGTATGATGAGGAGCCGGGCCTCGGGGACCGAGATCGTAGCTACCTGTTTCAGCGGTGTCGGCGTGCCGTAATAATCTATTTTGACGTTATCCAGGATGAGCGGCGTCGCTCTCCCGGTGCGTACGGTGGAGAGGTCTTTCTGCAAAGCTTCGATGCTCTTGCCCATGCGGGACTTCGCATCCGATAGTACCTCGTCTATCATGTTTTACCTCTGACTGCTTACTATGGTACCGATGACATCGCCCTCTACTGCGTGCACGATGCTCTGGGGGGCGGCGACATCGAATACGATTATAGGGAGGTTGTTTTCCATACAAAGGGACATGGCAGTAGCGTCGGTGACTTTCAAGTGTAGTTTGAGGGCATCGTCATGGCTGATGCTGTCGAAACGCTTGGCATCCGGGTTCTTCTGCGGATCGGCGTCGTATACGCCATCGACGCGGTACTTGGCCATCAGCAGCACCTCTGCCCCGATCTCGATGGCCCTCAGCGCGGCGGCTGTGTCCGTGGTGAAGTATGGATTACCGGTACCGCAGGCGAATATCACTACGCGCCCCTTCTCCATGTGCCTGAGCGCCCGGCGGCGGATGAACGGCTCGCATATCGCTGCGACCGTAATGGCGCTCTGGATGCGGGTGAAAACGCCGGCCTTTTCCAGCGTGTCCTGCAGCGCCAGGGCGTTTAGAAGCGTTGCCAGCATTCCGGCATAGTCGGCATTGGTGCGCTCCATGCCCATTTCCTCCGCCGTTGTCCCGCGCCATATGTTCCCCCCCCCGACGACGATGGCTACCTCCGCTCCCATATCCAGCACTTGCCTTATTTGATGAGCGATCTCGGATAGAGTGGCAAAGTCGATACCAGAGCGTTCGTCCCCAGTCAGGGCTGCTCCGCTTAGTTTGAGGAGGACGCGCTTATACCGGGATTTTTTCATATGTTAAATTCACCCTTTCCCCAGTTCGAAGCGAGTGAATCTGTTTACCTTTATATTCTCACCGGTTTTGGCGATTACTTCGGTGATAATATCTTGGATGCTCCTCTGAGGGTCTCGAATGAACGGCTGGCAAAGCAGGCACACCTCGGCAGGGTTTACCTCTTCGTTGAGATCATCGGGTATGTCGTCTGGCGACATGAAGCTAGGGTCGGTAGCGGCTATCTGCATGGCGATGTTGTGCGCCAGCGCTTTGAAGTCGTCGGTGCGCGCCACGAAATCGCTCTCGCAGTTAACCTCTACGAGAGCGCCGATCCGGCCTCCTGTATGGATGTAGACATCGACAAGGCCTTCTCTAACCTCTCGCTCGGACCTCTTCTCGGCCTTGGCGAATCCCCGCTCGCGGAGGATGTCCATGGCTTTCTCCATGTCGCCGGTGGTCTCCTGAAGGGCTCGTTTGCAATCCATTATTCCCGCCCCGGTAATACTGCGGATCTCTTTTATAGTTTCTGTTGTGATCTTAACTTCCGCCATTATTGTTACGCCTCGTCCTTCGGCTCAGAATTATTAACCTGGTCTTCCTTAACATCAACATCGGGGGCCGCTTGGCCCTCGTCTTTAGCTTCCGTTTTGGCTGGCTCCTCGATCACCTGCTCGCTCTCGGATGTCGGTCCGGCGGCAACTATGGCCTCGGTTTCAGCCTCGGGCTCCTCGGTTGCCTCCTGGTTTGCCGCCGCCAGTTCACCCGGAGTTGTAAACTCTCCCTCGGGTGTGAAGCTTAATACTTCGTGTACCGCTTCTTCTTCGTATACCATGGCGGCAAGCTCACGGGCCTCGCGCCCCTCTGCGGCGGCGCTTGCTATGCAGCTGCATATCAGCCTTACCGCTCTAACCGCGTCGTCATTTGCCGGTATCGGATAGTCGATCTCATCGGGGTTGCAGTTGGTATCCACTACGGCCACTATGGGTATGCCTTTACGTCTGGCCTCGGTGACCGCAATCCGCTCTTTGGCGGGATCGATGATGAAGACCGCTCCGGGGAACCTGGTCATCTCCTTGAAGCCGCCCATTTGCCTGTTGAGCCGCTCGATCTCCTTGGATAGTTTCAGCCCTTCCTTTTTAGGCAGAACGCCGAGCTGGCCTCTGACCTTCCGGTCCTCCAGCCGCACCAGATAGTCTATCCGCGACTGGATTGTATCGAAGTTAGTGAGCATTCCGCCGAGCCAGCGCTGGTTAACGTAGTGCATGCCGCAACGTTTGGCTTCCTCCTCGATTGACTCCTTCGCCTGTTTTTTCGTTCCCACGAAGACTATGTCTTCGCCTTTGGCGACAAGATCCTTGACGAAGTCACAGGCCTTGTGTAGCAGTGCAGACGTTTGCTCGAGATCGATTATGTGTATGCCGTTCCTGGCGGTGAATATATATCTCGCCATTCGCGGGTTCCAGCGACTGGTCTGATGACCAAAGTGAGCACCCGCCGCCAACAGCGACTTGATCGATACCTCTTCCGGTCCAGCTTTTACCTCGGGTTTTACCTCGATCCTTCCCTCTTCCATGGTCCCCCTTTATGTTGGTTCTGTATGCATAAAACAGCAGAGCATAGTATATCATAGCGTAGGTGGCAAGGCAATATCGCGTATTCACTCACTTAAAATGTTACCGGAGATGGTATGGTTCACTCAGATAAAAATGTTACTGAGGAGGGCCATGCCGAGCGATGAAAGAATGACAATAGACGAGAGACGTAAGTACCTGAAGCTGATAGCGCGGAGGTATGCCGCGGCTAAGCGGAGGGAGCGAAGCGAGTTACTGACAGAAATGTCAGTAGTGACGGGGTTACATCGTAAGAGCCTGATACGGCTGATGGGCATGCCAAGTCTGGAGCGTGCACCGAAGAGTCCCAGGTTTAGGAGAAGGAAGTATGGGACATCCATAGAGGGTGTGGTCAGGATGATCTGGGAGAGTCTGGACTATGTGTGCGCCGAAAGGCTGACCCCGGTGCTCCTGGATACGGGTCGGCAGCTAGCGGAGTGGGAGGAGTTGGTACTGACGCCGGAGGTGGAAAGCGCTCTCTCTACTATCAGCCGTTCCACAGTACAGCGGCTACTGGAGCGCATTCAACAGGATACTCCGAAGCTGCCCCGGCGCAGGCCTCAGCCGCCTAACCGGCTATTGCGGGAAGTGCCCATGGAGCGGTTGTCCTGGGACACCAGCGTCCCGGGCAGCTTTGAAGTCGACCTGGTCCATCACTGCGGGCCGATATCTGCGGGCGATTACATACATACCCTGCAACTGGTGGACATCGCTACAGGGTGGAGCGAACGGGTAGCGGTGCTGGGACGCAGTCAGGAAGCTATGGTGAGAGGCTTCATAAAGGTGCGGGAGAGATTGCCTTTCCCCATCAAGCATCTGCATCCTGACAATGGCAGTGAATTCTTCAATGACCACCTCATCCGCTACTTCGGCGAGAAGATCACAGGTCTGCGCCTGAGCCGCAGCCGTCCCTACCGGAAGAACGACAACCGGTTCGTGGAGCAGAAGAACAGCACCCTGGTACGGGCATATCTCGGATATGAGCGGTTGGATAATGGCGCTCAGTGCGCTGCCCTCAATGCCCTTTACGACCAGCTCTGGGTATACTACAACATGTTTCAGCCCGTGATGCACATGGTAGACAAGGAATTGGTAGATGACAAGCTCCGCCGGAAGCACGACAGGGCGAAGACGCCATACCAGCGTCTCCTGGCCTGCAAGGTACTTCTCCCTGAACAGGAAGCGAGACTAGCCATTCTCTACGCTAAGACAAACCCTCGCCAGTTACGTAGGCAAATCTATACGGCAGTTCAACAACTCTGGGCATACCCTCAGGCCGATACATCCACCAGAAAGGAGGCGGCATTATCCCGGTAACATCCCTAAATGAATGAACAACCTCTGTTCGGTAACAATATTGTATGAGTTGACGCGGATCGTTGAAAAACAGGGAGGCTTGTGCTATATTTTTTCTATCGAGGAGGGATCGCATAGTGGTCTAGTGCGGCCGCCTGCTAAGCGGTTACCCTGAGTGATCGGGGTCGAGGGTTCGAATCCCTCTCCCTCCGCCATTATCCTCAAGCCTAATCCCCTGATAGGAGCCCCGGATGCATCGCTACTATATATGGACCATCGGTTGTCAGATGAACAAGGCGGACTCCGAGAGCATAGCAGCTTTTCTGGAGGGTATGGGGTATTCATCGACATCGAAGATCGATGATGCCGACATCGTTTTGCTCAACAGCTGCGTGGTGCGCCAGAGCGCCGAAGACCGTGTCGCCAACAAGATCGATGCCTTACAGCGCCTCGATCGCTCGAAGGCGCTGGCGGTGACCGGATGCCTCGTCGATCCCGATATCGATAGTTTGAGACGCCGCTTCCCGCGCGTGGACCTGTTCTTCGCGCCGCAGGACATATCGTCGCTATCCGCATACCTTGAAGATCGGAAGATGATCGAATCGGCTCCTTTCGCGCAGGCGTCCCGGCGAAAACCCGAGCCCAGCGCACTTGTTAACATAATGCATGGCTGCGATAATTTCTGCGCCTATTGCATTGTCCCGTACCGCCGCGGAAGGGAGGAGAGCCGCCCCATGGCGGAGATCGTAGACGAGGTGCGGTCGGTGGTCGAGCGCGGCGCCAGGGAGGTCGTGCTGCTGGGGCAGAACGTCAATTCGTATGGTCGTGGGTTGCCCGGCGAGCCTGCGCTGGCCGACCTGTTGGAGGAGCTGAATCGTGTCGATGAGCTTTATCGAATACGCTTCCTAACGTCGCATCCAAAGGATATGAACGATGGCCTGATCGAAGCCATCGCCAGGCTGGACAAAGTCTGCGAGCACCTGAGTCTTCCTTTTCAGGCGGGGGACGACGACATCCTGAGATCGATGCGCCGCGGCTATACCTCGGAGAACTATCGCAGTTTGGTCGAGCGTATCCGCCGCGACATGCCGGACATTGCGCTCAGCACCGATGTCATCGTTGGTTTCCCCGGCGAGAGCGAGGCGCAGTTCTTGAAATCGTATCGTATGATCGAGGACGTCCGTTTCGATACCGTTCACATAGCGTGCTACTCGCCGCGTTCCGGCACCACCGCCGCGCGTGAGCTTGTCGATGATGTTCCTTCCGATGAGAAGGTGAGGCGGCGCAAGGCTCTGGAGGATCTGCAGGAGATTATCGCCGCGGAGATAAACGCCGGGCTCATGGGGCAGGTGGTCGAAGTGCTGGTCGAAGGTCGAAAGAAGGGCAAGTGGTGGGGGCGAACACGCACCGATAAGCTGGTGTTCTTCGAGGACGGGAGCGATCGATTCGGATGGCTTATCGACGTGAAGATCGATAAAACAGGACCCTGGTCGCTGCAGGGGGAGATCGAGAACAAAGGTGATGGCCGCTCTCTGTTTGCGAGTCGAGTAAAAAAGTAATAATATTAGAAGAGCAGTTTTACCTGCTTTTCAAGGATATCTAAATGAATCCCACTGAGATTATCGAAAAGATAAATAAGCTTAAGGGATCGCTGAACGCGGTGATCGTGGCGCATAACTACCAGCGCCCGGAGGTGCAGGACATCGCCGATTTCACCGGCGACTCTCTCGAACTTTCGCGCAAGTGCACGGAGGTGGACGCCGACGTCATCGTATTCGCCGGCGTACATTTTATGGCGGAGAGCGCCTGTATCCTCAACCCCGATCGCAAGGTGCTGCTGGCCGAGGAGAATGCCGGGTGCCCCATGGCGGATATGATAACCCCGGACGACCTCCTCGAATGGAAGCGCAGGTATCCCGATGCCGCGGTGGTGTGCTACATCAACACGTCGGCGGCGATCAAGGCGCTGAGCGATATATGCTGTACCTCGGCCAACGGCGTGCAGGTGGTACGGTCGCTGCCGCAGGACGAGATTATATTCGTGCCCGATGAGAACCTGGGGCGCTTCGTATCGCGCAGCACCGACAAGAGGATGATACTCTACCCCGGATTCTGTCCTACACATGTGCGGGTGATACCGCGCCACGTTGACCTCGCGCGGGAGCGTTATCCCGGCGGAGTGGTGCTGGTGCACCCCGAGTGCACGCCGGACGTGATCGATAAGGCGGACGCGGCTTTGAGCACGTCGCAGATGATACGTTACGCTAGGGAGAGCGAGGCAATGGTGTTCCTCATCGGTACAGAGGGCGGACTGCTTCATCGACTCCGCCTGGACAATCCGGGCAAAGAGTTTCACCTGCTCAGCGAGGGCCTGGTATGTCCCGATATGAAGTTGACTACGCTTGAAAGTGTGGCACGGACGATGGAGGAGATGCGAAATCAGGTCACGGTCCCCGAAGATGTTCGGTTGAAGGCTAAGCTTACCCTCGACCGCATGTTGCAAGTAACCTAGAGAAGGCTTTGTGTGATGAACGACTATGATTATATTATCGTCGGCAGCGGCATTGCCGGGCTGTATACCGCGCTCCTAGCCAAAAGCCAGGGCAGTGTTCTGGTGCTGACCAAGGGCGGCATCGACGAGTGCAATACCAAGCATGCGCAGGGAGGCATCGCCGCCGCCATAGGTGTGGGCGATTCCCCCGATTTGCATTATAACGATACTATCGCCGCCGGCGCAGGTCTTTGTAACGAGGAGGCGGTTCGCATCCTCGTCGAAGAGGGGCCGGACCGGATCGCCGATCTCGTTAATTTCGGGGTGCACTTCGATACTGTTGATGGAGAGGTTGCTCTTACCAGGGAGGCGGCGCATACGGTGTCGCGCATTTTGCATTCCGGCGGGGATGCCACGGGCGAGAATATCGAGGTGGCGTTGAGCCGCATGGCGCGGCTGGCCAACGTGGTCATATTGGAATATTGCCTGGTTACCGAGGTGCTGGTGGAAGATGGCGTGGCGAAGGGCGTCAGGGCGCTTGATATTCGTACCGGCAAGGCGCAGAAATTCAACTCCCGTGCCGTCATTCTGGCTACGGGCGGCGGCGGGCAGCTTTTCAATTTCACTACAAATCCCGATATAGCTACATGCGACGGTATCGCGTTGGCCTATAACGCCGGGGCCGAGATCGTCGATATGGAGTTCTTTCAGTTCCACCCCACGGCTTTACGTCTGTCCGGAGTTGAGCCCTTCCTTATATCCGAAGCCGTCAGGGGCGAGGGGGGTATATTACGCAATGTGGAGGGCAGGCGGTTCATGTTCGATTACGCTTCTGAAGGGGAGCTGGCGCCCCGGGATGTGGTGGCGCGCAGTATAGTTGCCGAGATAAAGAAAACGGGTAGCGATCATGTCTGTCTGGATGTTACACATATAAACCCGCTCAAAGTAACCGCTCGTT
>JAYEHL010000185.1:0-8492 GCA_034659515.1 Chloroflexota bacterium
CTGATGAGCCGGTTTAAGCTTATATGAGATTCGGCAGCCTCTATAGCCAGCTTGCGGTGCACCTCCGGCGGAACACGCACCTGAAAACTTGCCGCTGTACTTCCCCAATCGTAGGGCGGGTTTAATGAAATGTAACCCGCCATCAATCTATAGCGGTGGGTTGTAAACCTACCCTATGTATCGAATGTCATCATCCGGCTTGACCGGGTGATCCAAGAATAACAAATGTAGGAGCACCCCCCTGTGTTTGCTCGTGAAAGGGCAGGCACGGGGGCCTGCCCCTACGGGAATCGTTCGATGAGGAAACGAGATTCTTCGCGTAGCTCAGAATGACATACGCAAGTGTAGGGGCGTATCGCGATATTAGGCATCGATCTTTTCGATGATCTCCCGGAGGTGTTTACCGGCCAGCATCTTCTCTTTCCTCGCCTTCGGCAGCTTCTTGACCTTTTGCTCCACCCTCAATGCCAGGCTCCTGCTCCCCACCTTCTTCCGCAGCACCAGCTCCAGAGGCCCCCTGCCCTTGAGGTACTTAGCCCCACCGGCTCCCTTCCCCCGGTGCTCCTCGAACCTGCGTGCGACATCAGTGGTGATGCCCGTATACAGGCTTCCGTCACGGCACCTTATCAAGTACAAATACCAGTCAGACATCAAAAATTTCCGGCGACCGATCTCCGCTGCCGCTGCCGGGGGGAATATAACATTATTGGGAGGGGAGGTGCAAACTTAAATACCGCCACCTTAGATGAAGTCACTAAATTGCTTGCGTACCTCGCGGTGTCCCAGTAGCCTGGACAGTATTTTGTAGTTCTTCTTCTCGTGTCGTATTCTTCCTGCGATGATTGCTGGATGAATCTTTAATTCTTCAGCAAGCACCTTAACTCGCGAGGGAGAAACTACCTCTGTGAGTTCAATGGAATTCCAATATTCCGCAGGGATCAGCGCTTCTTGGGCTATGGAGTCGGCCTCTTGTTCTGCAGCGTCACCGATATCGCTTTCATATCCGCGAAGGTCCAGATCATCAATGATTATCTCGCCGCTGTCTTCCGATAGATGGCGGTTTATATGCGCCAGTTCGTGCATCAGGCAGAACCAATAATTATCGATGCGGTCATAGCGCAGGGTCAATCCTATTACGGGAACATTATTCTGCAGCGTCATGACCGCGCCGTCGAGATATGTCTTGCTTAAATGGGAGAGGGTCACCAAATGGATGCCGTGTTTTCCCAAATATTCTTTTGCCAGCAACGGCCCGTTGTTGAAATAGCTCAACTTCGCAATATCGCGAAGGAAATCCGCATCTACAACGTCCTTTTTATATTGGGTAGGCAGAGGGTTTTTATTAGCGAGTTCCAGAACCTTGAGACACCATGCTTTCAGGTTATACGGATCGTTTTTAACGTTCTCTCTTGAGCTTGAGCTCTTTCTGAAAAGGCAGTCGGCAGCGAGTTGCATTCCCCCCGCGCTGTCTATTAAATCGCGGATAATTTCCTCAGCATGGCTTGCAATATCCGGCATTGCAGGAACCCAGCCCTTTTTAGCCATTTCAGCAACCGGGAATTTTGCATATTCCACATCGGGAGAATCCTCGAGGAAAGATGATCCGGCTTCTTGCAGCAGGATGTCGGAGGGGATCCCCAGCCCTTTATGCAGGGCGCGCATCATGGCAAGCGTCAGTGTCCTCTTTCCGTTCAATACCTCGGAAACCTTGCTCCTGCTCCCGATAAAGGGTATGAGATTCTGAGGGCTCAGTTCGAGCTGTTCCATGCGGAATCTGATCGCGGCTATAGGGTCGGGAAGATCAATGGGATAACGCGCGTCTTCATATATTTCGACGAGTGTGCTCATCAGTTCGAGATCGTCGAATTCCGGGGTTCCGGGCTCCGCATCCATTAGTTTTTCAATGCGGGCAAGAGTAAGGTTATAATCTCCCTCTGTTTTAATAAGTTTCTGCGCCATTATATTTCCTCCGCATTAATCCTGTCGTACTCCTGATGCGTACCGATGAATCTGATATAGATAACTTGAGCAGGATAGCTGATTGCGACGACAAGCCGGTATTTGTTCCCTCCAATGTTGAAGACGACTCGATTGTTCTTTAAAACGCTGGCGCTTCGATATTTCTGTTTTATGTCAGGCCATGATCTCCACTTCGCCCTTTTGGCTTCGTGATACCAGGTATCTAAAGGTTGTTTTGCATCCCGGCAGTCGGGCCTCGAGCAAAACTTTATCAAAGCCGGCCTCGCGATGATCCTCACACGCACACCATAACACATGTTCCCAATATTTGTCAATAATATATGTTCCCATTATAGGAACATGTACTCCGCTGCCGGGGGAATATAACATTGTTCAGAGGGGAGGCGCAAATAATTGAAGTTGAGTGTAAATATAAGAAAAGCATGTAAAAGTATTGACAAATGTAGCAAAATATAGTAAAAAGTGAGTGAACCACTGAAAGCGCGAATGCGCCGTAGGTGGTGTTTCATTTATTAGGGTAACATACGATTCCGTAAGGATCTGCTCCAGAAGCTTCAAGGTTCAAACTCGGCTTTAATTTATCCAACCACTCTTTCAATTTAGCTGTATTTACACTCTTGGGTATCCTGCTTGGAAACGGACCGACGGCAAGCTCACTGAGCTTATGCAGGTATACTATATAGGCAATCAAGTCACTCAGCTGAATGAAATATGACTGACGAGAGCTTTTTGGTAAAGGATCTTCAATAAGTGACTTAATTTCTTGTCGGTAAGGTGGGCTTCCATATCTAGAGGGGATATAGTTTACTCTCTGAATTTTGCGTGAAATTTTGCACATCTTCCCTACTCTGCCTTCATCTGTGATAATCATGAATTTACTTTCGGGATTAGCTTGTTTTAGGTCGTTTTCTATTCTCTGAATAGAATATTTTAGAGCATTATCTAGAACTTCGTACCTTGGCAATGTTATTTTCTTCTTGTTGATAGTAACGTTTATGATTTTTAAATCAAGTTTTGCTATCATGTCGCAACAAAGGCCGATGATAGAAACTCTATCGTTCTCTGAGAGGTTTAGCTCCCTATAAGGGTTTTTCCCTGAGAGTAAGTGTTTGGTATGTATCTCCAGCTTGACAGGTATCCCATAATCTTGCTTAAGTTGTTTTCTAAAGTCATGGATTTCGCCGTGTATTCTTTGCCAATTTATATAATGCAGATAAATAGCCGAAAGAACAAATAGAGGGGATGAGTATTCTGGGAAGCCGTCGTCGCCGGATTCATCGTAATAGGCTATAAACATTTCATCGAATTCCTTGAGCGGCGATGATTATTCGTAAAATTGATTTATATCTCCATCTCAGGCTGAGAGCCCTCGGATTTGCGCACCCGTTGCGCCTGCTTGAACGTTCCATGCGCCGCAGGCATTTGAACATCGTCACCGGACAAGAGTTGAGCAATAGTCAGTACCTGGATGCGCTGATAATCCTTTTGCCAGAGTTCGGAGGTGTAATAGCCAGCTGCCAGCGCCTCCTTCTCCATATCCTTGGTGGGAGGCTCCAGCGTGATGAATACGCCGATGGCTGCGTCCTCGCGCTCTACGGTGCCTCTCAGGTCGCGGATGAGGCCGCTATTTACGTGGCCGCTCTTAACTTGAACCATGACTCTCTGCGGCTTGCCTTTGGCTTCAACGAAGTTGATAACGCCGTCGATGCCCCTGTCTTTACCCTTCTTGCCGGTCTTGCTGCCCTGTTCGCTGCCCAGCGGCTTGGCTCCCACCAGCGAGAGCGCCCACCACTGGAACTGGTAGCGGTCGTCTCTGGCTAGCTGCTTGGCCGCGCTTTCATCACGCGGCTCGCCGACAACCTGATAGTCCTTGCTCGCTGCGATATTAAAAGTATCCTGTAGGCGGTATTTCTGCAACGAAATTGCGAGGTGAGTGACGTCTATTCCAATCCAATTACGTTCCAGCTTCTGCGCGGCGGCGATAGCCGTGCCGCAGCCGCAGAACGGGTCCAGTACCCAATCACCGGGATTGCTGCTGGCTTGGATGATGCGTTCGAGAAGAGTTAAAGGCTTTTGTGTTGGATAACCAAGGCGTTCAGAATGCCAAGAACGAAGTGATTCTAAATCTGTCCATAAGTCCTGAACAGGCATGCCTTTAGCTTCGTCCAAGTAGCGCTTCATGCGTGGAATATTGTTACGCGTATAGAAAATATGGCCATCTTTATCTAAACGTTGCATTGTTTCTATTGGTACACGCCAAATACGAGTCACGCCTTTCCATTCATACTCATAGCCGCCACCTTGTAATCCTGCTGCTCCTAAGTCTCCCGACATAAAACGGCGACCTTTTTCGTCAGTGTAACGGTAATACTGTTCTACATATTCATCATCATAAGCTTGGTAAGTTTGATTCCAATTAAACGAGTCCGATTTAATATAAAAAAGAAGGGTGTCGTGAACTGAACCATATCCCCGAGAGTCACTGTGGGCACTTTGTCTCTTCCAGATGAGTTCGTTTCTAAAATTCTGAGGTTTGAAAATCGTATCCAGCACGATCTTGAGATAGTGGCTGGCGGTCGGGTCGCAGTGCAGATACAGGCTGCCAGTGGGTTTGAGGACGCGGTGAAGCTCCACTAATCGCACCGCCATCATCACCAGATAGGCCGTCATCTGGTTCTCGCCAATGAAATCGTGCAGGGAGCCTATCATTTTGGCCACATTTAACGGGCCGTTAGTAATCAAATCGTGGTATGTATAAGCTGCGGACTTGTCCCAGTGCCAGGTATCCTCAAAAGCCGTGATCTGCGCCTCGGATTCTTGGCCGCTCTCGTCGGCAAAGAGCACATTGTAGGAACGGCTTGAGTTGAACGGCGGATCAAGGTAGATAAGGTCAATGCTTTCGCTGGGAATGTGGTCGCGGAGTATCGGTAAATTGTCTCCGTAAAACAGGGTGTTCTGGGTTATAGGTTTTGGCATTGACCCTCCCTATCCCCCGCACTTTTTGCACGTGCCGAAGATGGCCATGTGCTCCAGCTCGGCGTCGAAGCCGAGCTCCTTCTTCAGGTCGGCTGCCAGCCGGTCGAACATCGATGCGTCTACATCCTGCACGCTTCCGCACTTGCGGCAGACGAGGTGGTGGTGGTGAGCCTTGCCCACGGGGTGGTAGACGAGCCTGCCGCCGCCGAGGTCGCTCTCCGCCACCAGGCCCTGGGTCTTGAGCAACTCAAGCGTGCGGTAGACGGTGGAGATGTTCAGATAGGGGTATTTGGCGTGGGCCTGCTTGTAGATATCCTCGGCGCTGATGTGGTCGTCGCTGGACTCGACCGCCTCCAGCACCATCATGCGCTGCGGCGTGAGGCGGAAACCCTTCGCCCGCAACTCGTCGAGTACGCTTTTCTTATCGTATGCTTTCATGGCGTTATTCTACCACAGCTTTCAACTATTTTTAACGCATTGTGGGTGCCACGGATATTTTTTGGGTCGATGAGGTGCGATCAATCCCCTCACCACTCTTCTTGTCATTCCCTGACTTGATCAGGGAATCCAGAGAGGGCGAGTACAAGACTCGCCCCCACAGCACACTCCTAAAACCCCGGCAGGAAGTATCCTGCACCTCCGGCTGGCGGTCGAGTCGAGAGATGATATCGGGGAGAATCGATGGCGGTTACGTGGCGTATTCCGGTTTGCGGCGACGGAGGCGGCTGAACACCGTCGATAGAATGAAGATGGACCCGCTGACCAGGATGATCGTCGCGCCCGAGGCGAGGTCGAGTTCGTAGGATAGCCACAGGCCGCCCGCCACGGAGACGATGCCGACGATTATCGATAGCATCATCATCTTCCACAAGCTGTGCGTGTACTGTCTGGCGGTCGCCGCGGGTATCGTGAGTAGCGCGATGACGAGGATTATGCCGACGACACGTATCAGCAGCACCACCGTCAGCGCGATGAGGCACAGCAGGGTGAGGTACAGGCGTTCGGTGGGGATGCCCACAGACGTGCCGAACTCCTGGTCGAAGGAGAGGGCGAAGAACTCCTTATACAGCGCGGCGACCACGCCGATGATGACCGCATCGAGGGCGATCATCATTATGAGGTCTGACTGGGGCACGGTGAGGATGTTGCCGAAGAGGTAGCCGAAGAGGTCCGGGGCGTAGCCCGGCGTGAGACCGATGAATATTATGCCGATGGCCATGCCCAGCGACCACATGATGCCGATGGCGGTATCCTCCGCCAGACGCGTGCGTTTGACCACCAGGCCCATGCCGAGGGCGGAGAGTACGGTGAAAAACAGCGCCCCGATGACCGGCGTGATCCACGACAGGTATTGTGCGAGGTAGTACCCCAGGCCGATGCCGCCGAAGGAGGCGTGGGCGATACCGCCGCTTATGAACGCCATCCGCTTCACCACCACGTACGTGCCGATAATGCCGCAGGCCACCGCCGCCAGCAGCCCGGCGTAGAGGGCGTTACGCATGAATTCGTACTGCAGCGCCTCGATCATCGGTCTATATGCTCCTCGAATACGCGGTGCGGCACGCCGTGCGCGATAAGCTCCACCGGGCACTGGTAGGCCTCTTCGATGTCGTGCTTCGTCAGCTCGCCGGTGCCGTGGTAGTACAGCCTGCGGTTGAGACATGCGATCTTGTCGACGCAGGCGGATACCACGCTCACGTCGTGGGACACCATGATGATGGTCATCTTATGCTTGAGGCTCTCCAGCAGCTCGTAGAACCCGGCCTGCATCGGGGTGTCAACGTTTGCCATCGGCTCGTCCAGCAGCAGTATCTGCGGCTCGCTCACCAGCGCCCGCGCCAAGAAGGCCCTCTGCTGCTGCCCGCCGGAGAGCTTTCCGATCTGTCTGTCCCTGTAGTCGGTCATGCCGACGGTCTCCAGGACGCGTACGGCGGCACCCTTATCGTCCCTGCCGTATCGCCTGAAAAGGCCCGCGTTTCCAAGTCGGCCCATGAGCACCACCTCCATCACGCTGGCCGGGAAGTCGGGATCGAACAGGCTGTGCTGCGGCAGGTAGCCGACGTGCCTCCTGCCCCCCTCCGGCGTCTCGCCGAGGATGGTCACGCTGCCGCGACCGGGCTTCACCAGTCCCAGCATAACCCTGAACAGCGTCGTCTTGCCGCCGCCGTTGGGCCCGATGATGCCGAGGAAGTCGTCGCGATAAAGCGACAGGTTCACCCCCTCCAGCACAGGGGTGCCGTCGTAGCGCAGCCACACATCCTCCAGTTTTACAACTTCTTCAGTCATAGAGCTTTGCCTTATTACTTAACCCCCTTGGTCCCCCATATTTTGTTTGTTGTGTAGGGGCAGGGCTTGCCCTGCCCGATTTAGAGGGCGCAGCGAGCAGCGCCCCTACTCCAGCTCCAGCGCTATGGCGTCGACCACACTGCGCATGTTATCGATGTAGCGCTCCGGCAGCGGGTCGATGAGCGCCGTCTCGCCTCCGATGGCGTCCGCTATTGTCTCGGCGTACTGAGCGGTAAACTGCGGTTCGACGAAAACGTAATCCAGATTGTACTGCTCCGCCAGATCGATGCTGCTCTGAATCGTCTGCGGCGTGGGCTCCTTGCCCTCCTGCTCGATGGCGATCTGCTCCAGTCCGTACGCACCGGCGAAGTATCCGAACGACGGGTGATAGATGAGGAAGCGCCTGTTCTCGAACCCGTCGAGCGCGCTACTTATGTACGCGTCGAGATCGTCCATCTCGTCGAGATAGGCCTCTGCGTTCGTTTGATAATAATCCTCGTTTTCGGGGTCGGCTGCGATCAGGCCATCGAGTATGTTGACGGCGATTATCTTTACGTTCGCCGGTGAGTTCCAGATGTGGGGGTCGGTCCCGCCGTGATCGTCACCTTCGTGCTCGTCGCCACCCTCCAGCAACGCTATGCCGTCGGAACAATCGACAATGCTCATATCAGGGTTCTGCGCGATGAGATTATCCATCCAGGTAAGCTCGAATTCGATACCGGAGCCGACCTTGAAATACGCCTCGGCCTTGCTCAGCGCCACCATCTGGCTGGGGGTCGGCTCGTAGGAGTGGGGGCTGGCGCCCGGCGGCACCATCACCGTCACCTCGACCCTGTCGCCGCCGATGTTCTCCACGAAGTCGGCGAAGGGCAGTAACGTGACCGCAACACCCAGCTTATCGCTGTTCGCCGGCGTCCCTCCGCCGCAGGAGGCCGCGGTCGCGATTGTCGCAAGGGTCAGCAGAAGGCTGATTATAATCGGCGCTACGAGTTTAAGCTTCATCGCTGGTGTCATCCTCCTCTTCGTCGTTCGATGGCTTCGCCACATCTTCGCCGCTGTCCGTTGCCGGATCGACTGCGATCGGGCGGTGCAGACGACGTCGTCTGTATATCATGATCGATATCGAGGCGATTATCGTTATCAGGCTTATCCAGCAGGCCGTCGGAAAACCGGCTATGGTCCAGTACTCCACGCGGAGCCACTCGAGGCAGAAACGCACCGTCGAATAATATATGGCGTACATGAATAAG
>JAYEHL010000186.1:0-8415 GCA_034659515.1 Chloroflexota bacterium
ACAGGGGTGAAAACAGGTTGGTTTTGAAGTAAAAAGGCTCTTGTAAGGTCTCTACCCAGGCAGTCAGTAGAAAATTCGCCGCTGCTTTGAAAGGATATGGCTGGATACAACCTTTTTCAGCAGTCTCTTACTAAATCAATATCCCTATCTTTTCCGACGTCGTATAGTGAGATGCTATCAAAATATTTAGTGAGCAAATCCTCAATATCACTGATATCTTTGCCATCAACGTCGCCTTTAGTATTTTGGGGATAATTATGTGTGAGAAGATACCCCGTTAAAAACTCAATCCACCTTATCCATTTATAAGTGTCAGAACTATCTTTGGTAAATTGTCCTTCCGGTATAGTTAGAAAAGTTAAGGCAAGTTGACTTAATAATTTTATGGGGTCAAGTTGAGTCACAGTCTCAAAAAGTTTCGAGAAGTTTTTTTCAATATCGGAGTGAGCTTTTCGGTTCACCCCCTTTAATTCCTTATGAAAATTAGTGAAATCATCGGGCATATCTAATACATTTTACCAGAATGATGGCAGGAAAAGCTAAACCAGGTAAATCACTAACGTTCGTGGTGGTCGGTTTGCCGAAACGTCCGCCCAAAACCATACTCGCCATCCCGTTCCATCACACCCCATTCCCCTGTATAATGATTCAATAGTGAAAATGTATCATGCTTAGCGTTTCCAACATATCCAAGTCCTATAACATGCGTCCGCTCTTCAGCGGCATCAGCCTTAACGTAGGCATGAGAGAACGCATCGCCGTCATCGGCCAGAACGGCTCCGGCAAGACAACCCTGTTCGAGATCATCTCCGGCAACATCAGCCCGGACACCGGCGAGATATCCGTACGCAAGGGCACCACCATCGGCTACCTGAGGCAGGACATCAAACCCACCTCCAACCGTAAATTACTGGAGGAAGTAGCCGAATCCTCCGTCAGCATCAATAACCTGGCCCACAGGATACAGCTATTGCAGGAAGAGCTGGCCGAGCAGAAGCAGGACGATGAAGGCAACGCCGCGCTGTTGCGCGAGCTGGGCGAGATGCAGCACGCCTTCGAGTCCTCCGGCGGTTACAACGTCGAGCATGAGGCCAAGAAGATACTCTCGGGGCTGGGCTTCGCTGAATCGGACTTCGAGCGTCCGCTGGCCGAATTCAGCGGCGGATGGCGTATACGTGTCGAACTGGCCAAGCTCCTCTTCCTCAACCCCGATTTATTGATCCTCGATGAGCCGACCAACCACCTCGACCTGGAGACCACAAAATGGTTCGAGAGCTATCTCAAGGGCTACCAGGGCGCGGTAATGATCACCTCGCACGACCGCACCGTCCTGAACAGCGTGGTTAAGAAGGTGATCGCCATCGAGAACGACGAGGTCATCTTCTATCACGGCAATTACGACAGCTACGTGCTGGCCCGGCAGAGAGACCTTGAGACCAGGCAATCGATGGTCCTGAAACAGGAGCAGAGGCTCAAGAAGGAGATGCGCTTCATCGAGCGCTTCCGCTCCAAGGCCACCAAGGCGAGCCAGGTGCAGAGCCGGATAAAGAAGGTCGAGAAGATAGAGAAGATAGTCGTGCCCAGATCGACCAAAAAGATAAAGTTCTCCTTCCCGGAGCCGCCGCGCAGCGGACAGACCGTCATCACGCTGAAGAACATCGCCAAGTCATACGATGACAAAGTTGTTTACACCGGCCTGAACCTTGTCCTCAACCGCGGGGATAAGGCGGCGCTGGTGGGGCCCAACGGGGCCGGCAAGACCACACTGCTCAAGATACTGGCCGGGGTGCTGCCGTTCGAGGCGGGGGAGCGCGTGCTCGGCCACAACGTATCGACAAGCTACTTCGCCCAGTATTACATCGAGAGCCTAAATCCCGCGAACTCCGCCCTCGACGAGCTGCGGCAGGTGGCCCGGGGTGAGACGGTGCAGAAGCTGAGGGGCTTGCTGGGGTCGTTCCTGTTCAGCGGCGAGGACGCCCTTAAAAAGGTGGCGGTGCTCTCGGGCGGGGAGAAGACGCGGCTGGCAATCGCCAAGATGCTGACGCGTCCGGCCAATCTGATGCTGATGGACGAGCCCACCAACCACCTCGATATCCCCTCGCGCGAGATACTCACCGACGCCCTGGAAGCCTACGGCGGCACGCTCTGCTTCATCACGCACGACAGGACGCTGATACGCCAGATCGCCAACAAGATCATCGAGGTCGACAACGGCAGGATGCGGGTATTCAACGGCAACTACGACGATTACCTAGCACGGAAGGAAGGGCAGGTGGACGGGGGCGCAGGTGTCGGCAGTGAGGGCAATGCGGAAGGCCTCACGCCGAGGGAACAGGAGCGGCGGCGCAAGGCGGCGGAGGCGAACCTGCGCAACGCGAGCTACCGCACAGCTAAGGAGCTGCAGCGCGAGCGCAAGACGGCCGAAGCGAACCTGCGCAATAAGCACTCGCGCGAGGCCGCGCCGGTGAAGAAGCGCATCGCCGCGGTGGAAGCCGATGTCGCGAAACACACCGCGCGTTTGCGCGAGATCGAGGCCCTGCTCGCCGACCCGGCGCATTATAAGGACAGCCGCAATGTGGTGGAAACGAACCGGGAATATCATGTGCTGAAGAAGTCCGTCGAAGCGCTCACCGGCGAATGGGACGGACTTACCGCCGAGGCCGAGCGAATGAAGCATGAGTTCGAGGCCGCGTTGAAGGATATCAAGGGCTCGTAAAAGCGCGGCGGGTGTGTACCTGTCATTGCGAGCGAAGCGAAGCAATCCCATTTGTGTAGGGGCGCATGGAATGCGCCCGCCTGTCGTTCGGCGGGCGGAGCCCACCCTACATGGGTCTCGTCGTTTGTATACGGCAGAAAAGAGGCGTCCTTCCGTGGAAGAGCCGGGGTTTTAGGGGTGTCCCCGATGTCATCATACGGCTTGACCGTATGATCCAGACGTAGGGGCGAATAATTATTCGCCCCTACCACAGGGTATTGAACAATGATCGATCCGCCGTCGACAACAAGAGGTGCCCTTCCGCGGAAGGGCCGGGGTTTTAGGGGTGTCCCCTATATTTTTTAAAGTCCCCCAACGTATGGGGGACTACAGGGGGTTCGGACAATAAAAAGCCATAAGCTGATCGGAGAAGAAATAAATGGTCGGGGTGGCCGGATTTGAACCGGCGGCCTCTTGGTCCCAAACCAAGCGCGCTAGCCGCTGCGCCACACCCCGACGCGGGGAATATATCAAACAGGTAACAAAAGGTCAATGAACGTCGATGGCAGCACCAACGGGAAAAGGCTATGCGGCTTTACAGCGCTCCAGCAGCCTCTGCCATTGCAGATCGACCCACGCCTGCATCTGCTCGACAATCGGCTCGTTCTCAGGTGTCATCAGATGCTTGAAGCGACCCTGTGACTTGAGCCAGTCCCTGACGGGCCTCTTGGGATCGGGATTATAAGTCAGCGAATACTCGCCGTCGACTACTTCATATAGCGGCCAGACGCACGTATCGACGGCAAGCCTGCCCACCTCGATCGTCTTCTCGCCGGGATAGCGCCATCCCCTTTGGCATGGAACGAGAACATTCATGTATGCGGGCCCGTCGGCGGCTATAGCCTTCTTCGTCTTGGCCATCATATCGCGCCAGGCGTGCGGCGAAGCCTGAGCTACATACGGGATATTGTGATCTGCCATTATAGCAGTAACATCCTTGCGATGCTCCTTCTTGCCGAACTGCGCCTTGCCATCCGGTGAGGTAGTGGTCCATGCACCGAAAGGCGTGGCGCTGGAACGCTGGATGCCCGTGTTCATATAGGCTTCGTTATTGAGACATACATAGAGGAATTTATGGCCGCGCTCCATCGCGCCGCTGATCCATTGCAGACCGATATCGTATGTGGCGCCGTCACCGGCGAAACACACGAACTTGATGCCTTTATCCTCCATCTTGCCCTGCCTCACCAGCGAGCGATACATGGCCTCGGCTCCGCATATAGTAGACGAAACGTTCTCAAACGCGCTGTGTATCCACGGCACACGCCATGAACTGAAAGGAAACGGAGTCGTCGTCACTTCCACGCATCCGGTCGATGAGCCCACAACTACAGGCTCGCCTACCGCATGCAGAATCTGGCGTATGGCTATAGGCTCGGCACATCCAGCGCAAAGCCGGTGTCCCGGGGCCAGCAAATCCTTTTCGACTGAAATTTTTTCTAACTCTAAATCAAGCACCATGATTATCTCCTAATCCCTTACACCGAAGAAGCGCTGGGCCGGACCTTTAAGTCCTTTTTTATCTATCTCTACCAGCTCTTTATACATTTCACATATATGTTCCGGGGTTATATCGCGTCCGCCCATCCCGTAGACGTAATTTACGACATTCGGATAGCATCCGTGCGTAAAGAACGAGGTAATGACCTCCATGCATAAAGGTCCTGTCTGGGCGCCGAAGGATATCGATCTATCGAGCACGCCGACTACTTTCCGATTTCCAAGCACTTCGGAAACCATCTTATGAGGGAAAGGCCTGAAGCAGCGTATCTTGAGCAGACCTGCTTTAACCCCGCTGTCGCGCATCATATCTACAGCTACCTTCGAGGTGCCGGCTGTGGAACCCAGGGCTACCAGAACGTAGTCCGCATCATCCATGCGGTACTCTTCCATCAAACCGTACGGGCGGCCCGAAAGCTCACCGAACTCCTTGCCGACTTTTACTACAACGTCGAGTGCATTCTGTATCGCTTCAACCTGCTGGCGCTTATGCTCGAAGAAGTAATCCTGCAGATCCATCGGGCCGAAGGTCGCCGGATGTTCGACGTCAAGCAGCGAATACTTCGGCGTGTAGGTGCCGATAAATTCCTTCACCGCTTCATCAGGAAGCGTCTCCATCCTCTCCACGCTATGCCCGATTATGAAACCGTCCAGCGCATGAAGCGCAGGCAGCATGACATCGGGGTGCTCGGCGATGCGCATCACCTGAATCGCGCTATCGTATGCTTCCTGAACGTTTTCATCGAAGATATGAACCCATCCCGCATCCCGCATACCCATCGTATCGGAGTGGTCACAGTGTATGTTCAAAGGGGCAGATAACGACCGGTTGACCGCATGCATCACGATCGGAAGACGCGAGCCGGAGGCGATCCAGAGCACTTCCCACATGAGAGCCATTCCGGCACCGGAGGTCGCCGTCTGCACGCGTCCCCCTGCGGCAGCGGCGCCGATACATGAGCTCATCGCAGCGTGTTCGCTCTCGACAGCGATAAATTCGGTGTCCACCTCTCCATTCGACACGAAGTCGCTGAAGCGCATCACGATCTCCGTCTGAGGAGTTATAGGATAAGCAGCTACAACATCGGGATTCATCTGGCGCATAGCCTCGGCTACCGCGCGATCGCCCTCAAGCCCCTTTGGAATACCTTTATACTTCGCTACCTGCATGTTATTTCACCGCCTCCCTCAACTTGGTTTCCTCCATCATCTCGATAGCCTTCTGCGGACATTCTTGAGCACATATACCGCAGCCCTTGCAGTGATCCAGGTCCATCCCTATCATGATCCCGTCTTCAATTATTATGGAACCATCCGGGCAATAGACCCAGCAAACCTTGCAGTTGTTACACTTTTTATCATCCCATATCGGACGATAGGAGCGCCAATCGCCGGTTCTGTAATTTATAGAGTTCCCGACATCGGTTATCAAACCGCCGATCTCGATCTCTTTCCAACCTTTTAAAGACATTTCACTCACCCTTTACTTCGTTATACGCTCGCTCAAAGGCCTCGACATTCGCCTGAACCAATTTGGCACTGACCTTTGAACCCATCTTCTTCTTCAGCCCGTCCAGTACGGATTCCTTGCTTAATCCACCCATAACCTTCAAAACAGCACCGATCAACGGGGTATTAGGAATGTTTCTCCCTATGGTGTCCATAGCTATTCGAGTGGCGTCTATTGTAAACAGCTTGCCGCCTTTGAACTTCAGCCTCTTTTTTAACGACGACGGAGATTCGGTGGTATTAATAACAACAGCACCGCCGTCCCTGAGACCCTCGGTAAAGTCAACGACCCCTATCAATGTGGGGTCGAGAACTACAACTGCATCGGGGTGCGTAATCTGACAATGCTGCCTGATGGGTGAGATGCTTACCCTGGTATAAGCCCTGACCGGAGCGCCCATTCGCTCGGGTCCGTAATCGGGGAAAGCCTGGAAGTACTTTCCCTCCTCCAGAGCAGCTTCCGCGAGTATTTCACTGGCGGTAACCGCCCCCTGACCGCCACGCCCATGCCACCGGATCTCGATCAGATCATCTTTCATAGCAAATCAAACCTTTCAAAAGCGCCCCTGGAGCGACTCGAACGCTCGCCCCCAGCTCCGGAGGCTGGTGCTCTATCCTCTGAGCTACAGGGGCCACTTACATTATATAACAAATCGTTGCGCCCCAGGGATGCGAATCCTACATAAACGACTTAGCTTTCTTGAATAAAGGTTTAAGCATCGATGGTGTTATCAGCGTAGTGAACAGGCTTACCGCCACAGCAGCGCCGAAAAGCTGACTCGCCATATCGGCGTCACCCAGCGCTCCTGGAATCGTCAGGGCGACCCCCGCGATGATCAAGCCTACTTCGCCGCGAGGCACCATGCCAACAGCAACGACCATCGACTCCCTATTCGACAGCTTACCAACAAACTTGGCCGGGAAATAGCAGCCGATTATCTTGCCGACGGCGGCCAGTACGATGAGAATAATAGCTATCAGCCACGCCGATGCCATAGCTGGAACGTCTACCTGCATACCCAGGTAGCAGAAGAAGAAGGGGGCCAGGAACAGCATGATGGGATGTAATTTCTCTATGATCTCCTCTTTTTCACCGCATGCCGCAAACATAAGGCCGGCGACATAGGCACCGACCACGGGGTGCAGGTCGGCAAGCGTCACCAGATACGCGATCAGGAACCCGATTATTACTGCCACGATGGGCATAGTACCTGAGCTCTTGAAAGGACTAAGGACGAATCTCGATATTTGTTTATGGAACTTCACCCCGACCATGAGGAGGACGAACCATACGCCGAAGCCTAATAGCGTAATCTTAGTTATATATAACGCTGAAACCGTAGCGCCAGGATCAGCTACCTTGGCCATAACGGATAATATGACGATGCCGATGATATCGTCGATAACGGCGGCGACGAGTATAGTCGTTCCCGCCCTCGTATTGAGTTTACCCATGTCCATGAGTATACGCACGGTTATCCCGATGCTGGTGGCAACCAGAACCGTGCCCATGAACAGCCAGGCAGTCGAAGGGCCATCGGGATAGAACGCCTTCGTAATAAGATAGCCGAAGACGAACGGAAGGATCACGCCGCCAATGGCTACCAGCGCGCCGGATTTGCCCTGTCTTAAGAAAGACCTCACATCGGTCTCCACACCGGCGACAAACAGCAACACGATCACAGCAAATTCTGCTATGATCCCCATTACCTTAAAGCCTTCCTCTCCAAAGTGGATGACCGGTATGAAGGATTCAGCTTCCCTGATTCCGAACGCTGCGCCCTCACCGCCAACGAGGGCGAAGTTCAACAGGATGGGGTCATTGCCGAATATAAGCCCGCCCAGAGCGAAGGGGGATATAATAATACCGGCGACCAATTCTCCAATGACCGCCGGTTGCTTGAGATATCGTTCCGCTACCTGCCCGCCAAGCCTCGCTGCAATTAATATCAGAGCGAAACTGAATATGAATTTGGCTAATATTTCCATTTCCATAGGCTATTATTCCTTATCGCAATGCCATACCGACCTTGATATGATGCCGAAATAATTTATCATCCCGATTACCCTGCCCTTGTCATCCACCACCGGCACCTCGTAGAACCCGGTCTGAAGCATGATATCTATCGCTGTCTGAACAACGTCATCTTCTTGTACGCTGTACGGAGCGCTCATGATATCCCCTGCATATCTGGAGGTCAGCAGGTGCAGCGCCTCACGCCCAGAAAAAACGGGGTGATGACTCTCCCCCCCGTATTCACAAACCTCTATTGCCTTCAATAACTCTTTTGGAGTAATGATGCCTTTTAATTTACTATCCTCATCCAGAACGCAAGCAAGCAACGTTTCCCTGTCTTCCGCTATTTTCGCTGCTGCCTCGTAAATCCAATCACCCTCATTCACCGCCGTATATTTTTCGATCATCAACTCTTTAACTAACTTGGTTTTTGCCATCTATATCTCTCATAAGTAAAGGTTCATCCAAACACACACTTATATAAAATACTACAAAAGTGGTTGCGCTGACAATAGGGAATCAGGACCACGGGGAAATGAAAATAGCATAAGCTCCGCCGAGATACACAACCGCCAGGAGCAACGAATACCAGCTCAAACCGAATATCTTCTTCCCGCGCGGGCGAAACACCAGG
>JAYEHL010000187.1:0-8364 GCA_034659515.1 Chloroflexota bacterium
ATGAGAGGCTGGAAATCGATCTCCCGTCACACCTTATAGTGCTTCAGGGCGATAACGCTCAGGGCAAGACCAACCTGCTGGAGGCGATGTACTTCCTGACCACAGCCAAATCCCACCGCGCCTCGGCGGAGCGCGAGCTGCTAAGCTGGGCCGCCCCTGACAACGAGCCGACTGCGGCGCGCATCGTCGCGAACGTTCAAACTACATCGGGCGAACTGCGCGTCGAGATAGCGCTGTCGAATTACAGCCCGTCGAGCGAGGGCCAGATACAGAAACGTATCAAGGTCAACGGCGTGCCACGCCGCGCCTTCGACCTCATCGGGCAGGTGTCGATGGTGATGTTCACCTCGCAGGACATCGAGCTGATCGACGGCTCGCCATCGCGGCGAAGGCGCTACTTGGACATCGCCATCTCCCAGGTCGACCGCCGCTACCTCCGCGCCCTGCAGCGATACAACAAGGTACTGGCGCAGCGCAACCAGTTGCTCAAGCTCATCGCCGAGCGCCGCGCTGATGAAGGACAACTGGGGTTCTGGAACGGCGAGTTGGTCGAGCACGGCTCCTACATCATCGAGCAGCGGCGAGCCATGATCGACGAACTGAACGGGCTGGCGCCGCCGATCCATAGCGGGATAAGCGGCGGCGAGTCTTTAAAGATCGACTATATGCCCAGCGTCGATGCCGGCGGCTTTCGCGAGCGTCTCAGAGAGATACGCAGCCGCGAGCTGGCGCAGCGCATGAGCCTCATCGGGCCGCACCGCGACGACTTGGCTTTCATGGTGAACGACGCCGATATGAACCCCTACGGCTCGCGCGGCCAGCAGCGCACCGTGGCGCTGTCGCTCAAGCTGGCCGAGGCCGCCTACCTGCGCGCCAAGATCGGCGACGAGCCGGTCATCCTCTTCGACGACGTGCTCTCCGAGCTGGACTCGGCGCGGCGTCACCGCCTGATGGAGGCGGCCTCCGCGTACCGGCAGGTCATCATCACCACCACCGACATCGACTACTTCGAACCGGAGTTCCTGGCGAACGCGACGCGGTTCAGGGTAAGCGCGGGAACGGTCGCGGCGCTGTAGGAAAACACCCTCTTTGGCAAAGGGAATCGAACCATATTCGTTACGCTGACTTTGCAAACGATCTCTCACTTGCAAGTCGATTATAAATGCACTATAATCGTATTACGAAAGTCTTATCGATAGGATAATAGTATGAAAGCAATCACTGTCTCACCTAAATACCAGGTTGTTATACCGCGAGCCGTCCGAGAGTCGCTGGGGCTCAAACCGGGACAAAAGATACAGGTCATCCAATACGGAGGCCGCGTCGAGTTGATCCCTCTCAAAACGGCAAAGCAGACCAGAGGCTTCCTGAAAGGCATCGACGCCACAGTCGAGAGGGAATCTGATCGGCTATGAATATCGTAGATTCATCCGGATGGCTTGAGTACTTCGCCGATGGCAAAAACGCCGACTTCTTTGCGCCCGCAATCGAAAATATCGACGAACTTGTAGTGCCAACCATCAGCATCTACGAGGTTTTCAAACGAGTCCTGCGGCAGCGCGACGAGACCGCAGCACTCCAGGCCATCGCAATCATGCAGCAAGGCACAATCGCCAACCTGGACGCACCGACAGCGCTGTCCGCCGCCAGGACATCGATAGAATTAAACCTGCCGATGGCTGACAGCATCATGTTGGCCACAGCACGCACCCACAGCGCCGTCCTCTGGACGCAGGATTCCGATTTTGCAGACATCGACGGCGTGAATTATGTGGATAGTAGATCTGAGTAAAGCCAGCGCGACGCGGTTCAGGGTAAGCGCGGGAACGGTCGCGGCGCTGTAGGAGAACTTCTCAAAATCCCCCTTTGGTAAAAGGGGGACTAAGGGGGATTTAGATGGGCAAAATAGGCCTGGCTCTGGGCGGCGGCGGCGTACGAGGTCTCGCGCATATCTCCGTTCTAGAGGTCCTCGATGAGCTGGACTGCAAACCGAGCGTCATAGCAGGAACCAGCATGGGAGCCGTCATCGGCGCTCTTTACGCATCGGGGATGTCCGGCAAAGACATAAAGGAGCTCGTCAGGCAACACATCATATCGAAAGACGACCACTTCCGAGACGTAATCGATAAAAGGTCGGGCGTTCTTAAGCTGGCCGGTGCCTTCACCCTTGAACACGCGCGCGGCGGGATCATAAAGGCGGATAAATTCTACAATCACTTATTCGGCGGGATCGACAAGACCACCTTCGAAGATCTCGAGATACCCCTAATAATCATAGCTACCGACTATTGGACAGCCGATGAAGTGGTCTTTGAGACAGGCGAACTGCTCCCCGCGATAAAGGCCAGCGCCGCGGTTCCCGGCGTGTTCGCTCCGATTTCGATCGAGGGTAGGATACTTGTGGATGGCGGTGTTGTAAACTCAGTGCCCTACGAACATGTTATGAATTTATGCGACGTGACTATAGCAGTAGATGTCGCAGGAACGCACACCCCCCGGAAACATGAAATCCCCAGTATTCTGGAATCAATTCTCGGCACTTTCCATATCATGCAGACGGCGGCCCTCGCAGCGAAGATGAAATATGTGCAACCGGACATCTACGTACGCCCGGACATCCACGACGTGCGGCTGCTCGATCTCAACAAGATCGAGGTTGTATTTGAACAAGCCGCGCCCGCCGTTGAAGAGCTCAAAGTCCAGCTCTCGCAGATCAAGTTTGAGTAGGGGATAGGATGAATAGATGTAGGGTGGGCTGTGCCCACCATTACTACCAATCGACAATAACGTAGTGGGCTATGCCCACCACCTCAAGAGCAACTATCTATGCCGAACTATCGTAGAGCTAAAACAGGCGGCGCAACTTATTTCTTCACGCTCGTCACATATCAAAGACAACCGCTTCTCTGCCTTGATGAAAGTCGAGCAGTACTGAAAGAAGCAGCCGATCAGATCGCAAGGAGGTATCCTTTTACTGTGGATGCTTGGGTGCTCCTCCCGGATCATCTGCATTGCATATGGACGCTGCCGGGAGGAGACAGCGATTACTCGACGCGATGGGCTTTAATTAAGAAGGATTTCACAAAAAGAATTAGTAAGATAGCAACTGCCTCTGCGCCAAACCAATCCAGAAAATCACATCGCGAAGGCACGATATGGCAGCGCAGGTTCTGGGAACATCAAATCAGAGACGAGGTTGATTATAATAATCATAGGACTATATTCATTTCAATCCGGTAAAGCACAAGCTGGTTGAAGCTCCAAAAGATTGGCCGTACAGCAGCTTTCGGAGGTTTGTGGCCGAAGGTCTGTACGAAGAGGATTGGGGATGCGGTAACGAGATAATATTGCCTGAGGATACGGGGCGGGAATAGCTGGCGGTGGGCACAGCCCACCCTACATAGAGATAAAAATATTTACTTGGCATCGGGCAAAAACGCGACGTCCAACTGCTTCTTGGAAACATCTATTCCTACGAAGGTTTCTTTATGATTCATAACGTTTTCTCTTTATCCCTTCCTTGCAAAATGCGGGCTTTTATGCCCAAGCAACTGTTCGGGCTTTTTTTAAGAGAGACGTGGCGACCCTTGCTACGTTACGGGCTCAACTGTCCCAAGGGTGGGCTCGGCCTGCCACGTCATTAACACACTCTTACTATTCTACATCTCAACACAGTGGTAATATACAAGGGTGGGCTGTGCCCACCGCACACGTTCGACGTACACAAGCCACATCGAGAATATGCTCCTACCCTAGACTCCCCCACCCCCTCCCTCTATAATTGAATCGACAATCGACAATCAAGCGAGGTTAACCATGTCTGAATTGACGGATGCGATAGACAAAGCAGCGAAAACGATACTGCGGTCGAAATACACCGTGGCGATGGTGGGCGCGGGAATGAGCGTGGAGAGCGGCATCCCCCCCTTCCGCGGGCCGGGAGGACTGTGGACCAAGTACGGCGAGCCGGACGGCCGCAGCTTCGAGCGCTTCCTCGACGATCCCAGAGGCTGGTGGGAATCGTACGCCAAGCAGGAAGGTTATGTAAAGGAATTGATCGAGACCATCGAGGCCGCC
This sequence comes from Chloroflexota bacterium, assembly GCA_034659515.1. Taxonomy (GTDB): domain Bacteria; phylum Chloroflexota; class Dehalococcoidia; order E44-bin15; family E44-bin15; genus JAYEHL01. The sequence continues at coordinate 4,078 of JAYEHL010000187.1, forward strand.
GAGCCGAACCCGGCGCACTACGCCCTCGTTGAGCTGGAGGAGATGGGAGTGCTGAAGCATACGATATCGCAGAACGTCGACAATCTGCACGTCCGCGCCGGAAGCAAGAAGCTGTCCGAGATACACGGTAACATGTTCAAGCTGCGCTGCATCTCCTGCCATAAACGCTTCGAGATGGACGAGATCGGCAAAGACGTTCTCCCTCCGCACTGCCCTCACTGTAACGGGCTGGTTAAAACCGACGGCGTGATGTTCGGCGAGCCGATCCCGCCGTACGTACTCGATAGCAGCTACGCCGAGACAGGGAAGTGCGATTGCATGATACTGATGGGGACATCGGGCACGGTCTACCCTGCTGCGGGATTCCCATCGACGGCGCGAAGCAACGGGGCCGTACTCATCGAGGTAAATCCATATGAGACGCCGTTCACCGAAGGGTGCGATATAGTCCTGCGGGCCCCGGCAGCGGAGTGCTTCCCGCCGGTTGTGGAGCGAATCAAGGAAATGCCGGAACGGCGCTGATAGCCTTCTCCACGAGCCTTACCGGCGGTTTAATGAGGTACAACGATATCGATGAAATAACGCACAGCACCGCGGTGATAAGGAAGGCGACATTATAAGAGCCCAGACCGTCGCTGATTAAGCCGTAAAGCGACGGGCCCAGCGCGCCGAATATGCCCGCGGTGAACACATACATGACGCCAAACAGCTTGGGAACGCTTTTGACACCGAACAGGTCGCCGAGGTACGTGGGGAACATGGCCATACCGATCCCGTAGCCAAGCCCTACGAGCACCGCGACTGAGGTCAGCCCCGCCGTATTGTCGGCCCCTGTCGGCATCGCGACGATGCAGCCAATCGTTATCAGAAACAGGCAGACATACATGGCAGGCTTTCGTGTTACGTTGTAGCGCCTCATCGTCCAGTCGGACAGCGCGCCGGCAATCAGACGGCTTGCCGCCGCCGCTCCCACCAGGATGCTTATCATGGATGTCGCCGTCCAATCGGACACCATGACCTCTTCCATGCCCCAGGCTTTGATGTGCCCGATGAATCCCAGCACCGCCACGTAGTAGAATTGCGCACACACAAACAGCCACCACGTGCGGGTCTTGAGCGCATGTTTTATCGACCACGTAACATCCCTAGCGACATAATCCGGGCGCGAGACTATCTCTTCCTCTGTAGGCCTACGTCCATCCGGATAGGTCCCCACCGACTCCGGATCCTTCTTCATCAAGAAAGCCCCCGCCGTAACGCCGGTGAATATGATCGCTCCCATCACCAGATAGCTGTCCTGCCATCCGATGTCCCCTACCAAAGCCCCCATAACCAGCGCGAAGATCACGACCCCCAGGCCGGAGCCGGTCATGGCGATGCCCACCGCCAGCGCGGCATGTCGCATGAACCAGCGACGCACCGTCGATATCGACGGGACCATATGGGCGAAGGCGATGCCCGCAGGCGCGACGATTCCATAGAACAGATAGAATTGCCAGATATGGGTCGTCAGGCTTAGCAAAACGAATCCGGCAACGGCGACAGCGCCGCCGATGAGCATGACGCGCCGCAGCCCCAGGCGGTCGACCAGCATCCCCGCAGCCAGTGCGAAAATGGCGACCACGATCATATTCAGTGAATAAGCGCCGGAGAGCATACTCTTGGTCTGCCCCAGCCCTCCCTCGGAGATTGGCTTGATAAGCTCGGGGAGGAACACGCCGAAAGTTCCCAGCGCCATCGAGCAGACGAATGTGGATATCCACGCGCCGGCCACCACCACCCAGCCATAAAAGAATTTCTTTCGTTTAACAGGCATGATTAAATAATCACTTACTCCAGGGACGTACTTTCGCGGGAACGCCTCTGAAATTATAACACATTGCACGTTCGCAGGAGAGATGCCATGCCCGTCGAATCATTATAAATTGACAAACGCGAACCGGCATGTATACTTTGAATCTATCCAGCGAATAACACGAAAGATAACCGCCTGATACGATGCCTGCAGATAAACGCACACCGGAACCCGGAAGAAATCGCCTTTTATCCAGGCTAGCGGGAAGAAGAGCGATCCTCGCTCTCACCCTTATCGGCATACTCGTAGTCGTCTGCTCCATCAGCATCGTATTCGCGCTTGGAAACGGGGACGCGCCCCCCTCAACCCCCGCGCCAGGCCCTGTCGGAACCGAGACACAAACCCCTGCTCCGCCTCAAACCTATCAACCCGCGGACACGCCCGCCCCGACGCCGACTTCCACTCCCGGCGAGACCACGACACCAACCCCCGCATCGACGCCAACCCCGACGTCCACGCCCACGCCGACATCGACCGCGGCGCCGACATCCACACCCACCTCGACGCCATCGGGCGGTGGAGGGACGCAACCGCCTCCTACATCTCCGCCGCCGCCTACCTCCACACCTACGTCGACACCCACGTCTCCACCCCCACCTGCATCGACACCTACTTCAACACCGACATCGACGCCAACGCCTACATCAACGCCTACACCGACGGCGGCCCCCACGCCCACACCGACCCCCACCGCGAACGTGGTGTATTTTGAGAATGTTGGGGATCAATCGATTGGAACCCCGTTCACTATCCGAGTTGAAATCCTTAACGTCAGCTACCTCGCCTACGCCGCCTTTGACCTGCGATTTGACGACACAATTCTGCAATACCAGTCAACAGCTTCTTCGAGCACCATAGGGGCAGGCTCAGGAACAGTGAACGCACTTCAGGACCCGGGAAACCTAGGTGATAATGGCCTCCTACGGATTGATATAGACTACACTTCATATGCAGGAGCTAATGAAGGTAACGGCGTGAGCGGGTCTGGCTACCTTTGTGAAATAACCTTCAACGCAATCAATACTGGCACAAGCCAACTCAATTTTGTCTCCGGGCAGGGAGAACCCGAAGGAGAGCTCACGCTTGTGGAATGGGAGGCCTGAATTCCAAGCGAAATAACACCGGCCTACTGGATAAACGGCTCGGTCACCGTTTCGCCCTAGTAGCGATGCGGTTATAGACCTCACGTTTATTACAGCTCACACGATCAGCATCGCGTCGCCGAAGCTGTAAAAGCGATAGCGCTCCTCGATCGCCGCCTCATATGCGCGCAGCACCGAATCGCGGTCGGCGAACGCCGATACCATCATGATCAGCGTCGTGCGGGGCAGATGGAAGTTGGTAATCATGACATCGACAGCGTTGAAGCGATGGCCGGGCAGGATGAGAAGATCGTTCCACCCATCGAACGGCTGAATCGTGCCGCCAAGCGCCGCCTGCTCCAGAACCCTCACCGACGTCGTGCCAACCGCGACGATGCGGCGGCCATCGGCCCTAGCCTGCGACAGTTGCTGAGCGACCTCCGCCGAAAGCTGACAATACTCGCGATGGATGTGGTGCCTCTGCGGATCGTCGACGCGAACTGGAACGAACGTGTCCAGCCCTACATGCAAAGTAACGAAGGCAAAATCGACGCCTCTTTCTTCCAATCGATGCAGCAAATCGGGCGTGAAATGCAGCCCGGCGGTGGGCGCGGCAGCGCTGCCCTTAACTCTAGCGTACACCGTCTGATAGCGCTCCGGACTATCGAGGTGACTATGTATGTAAGGAGGCAGGGGAACCTTCCCTGCACGCTCCAGCGCCTCCTCGTCAGAGAAGCGCACGATCCGTATAGCGCCTTCCTTACGTTCAAGAACTTCGCATTGTAATCCATCGAGCTCAACGCGATCGCCGGCGCTGATGCGGCGCGACGGCTTGACCAGCACCTCCCACAGCGACGGCTCGATGCGGCGCAGCAGCAATATCTCGACCTTGCCTTCATAACCAACCCTGTGCCCGAGGAGACGCGCGGGCAGCACGCGGCTGTCGTTGAATACCAGGACATCGCCTTTGCGCAGCAGATCAGGCAATTCATAAAAGTGGCGATGTGCGATCGATTCGTCAGTGCGGCCGACGACCAGTAAGCGAGAGTGGTCGCGCGGTTCGATGGGCGTCTGAGCGATAAGCTCCTGCGGCAGCTCGTAATCGAAATCGCTTGTGTTCACAGAGATATTATATATGTGCTTAACTCTTAATGTCGAACGTTTTCAAGTATCGAGCACCGCAAATCCATTCACATACCGCAATCAACCGACGAACCACGATACCGTAGCAACTGTCTTGATTGTCAAGAGTTTTCTATACAAACTGGCGACCAATGAGAACCATTTTTAAGCATAGCATTCAGGATTGTGAGAAGCTTGCGCATGCACGCAGTGAGGGCCACCTTTCTG
>JAYEHL010000188.1:0-8219 GCA_034659515.1 Chloroflexota bacterium
GTAGGCCGGGCGGGCACGCCGGAGGATGTGGGCGCGGCGGTGGTCTATCTCGCCTCGGAGGAGGCGGCGTGGGTCACCGGACAGGTGCTCCCGCTGAACGGAGGTTCCTGCACCGCATAGAGGCAAACACAAGATTCGCCTCTACGGGACAACGACGGGGGCACCCTGCCCGAATGAATTGATAAGGGGCGCGAAAACCGCGCCCCCACATCGTTGTATCAATTATATAAACCAACGTCATCCCAGCCCGTAGACCACGGCATTGGCCTCCTGCATCGCCTTATCGATGAGGCCCAGGCCGGAGACATCGCCCACGGTGTACGCCTCGGCGACGAGATCTTTACACGCGTCGAACAATTCCGTCTTGGGCTCGATGGTGCCGGCGATGACAACTGTGTCGGCCTCGATCATGAATTCCTTATCGCCATAGCGCGGCTTGAACCACACGCCCTCGCGCGTTATCCTCATCACATCGCAATCGGTGTGCATGGTGATGCCCAACTCGCGCATACGCTCGATGTGCTCAGCGCGCCGCTTGTCGCCGATCTCCGGCGCCAGCACCTCGGTGGAGTCGATCACCGCAACCTCACGCCCGCGCCGGGCGATGAACTCGGCGGACTCGATGGCCGCCAGGTCTGCTCCGACGACCACGACCTTGTTGCCGATCAGCGGCAGCCATGATCGAGTTATCGACTGGATGCGCTCCGGCGTGATCAGCCTCTGCATAAGCCCTCCGCCGACGCCGATCCCCAGCTTCATCCACGCCGGCAGCTTACCCCCGCCATCGGACGGGATCTCGCCGTACATCATCTTGTGCAACATCGATCCGGTGACGACGTGCGGCAGGTCAGCGCCCTCGATCTCCGGCGTGACGACCCTGCCGCCGGTGGCGTCGATGAAGACGTCGGGCTTCTCGCGCTCGACGATATCTTGGGTTACTTCGACCCCCAGCTTTATATCTACCGGAAGCTTTCTCATCTGTGTCATCAGGTAGTTGAGCAGCGTCTCGTTGTCCGGGTGCACGGTGCAGGCGGTCAGCAGCGCGCCGCCCGGTCGTTGGTGCTTATCATACAGCGTGACCTTGTGTCCGCGCGTAGCGGCGACCCTCGCCGCCTCCATGCCGCCTGGCCCCGCGCCTACGATCATTACCTTCTTCGGCGTCTCCGCCACGCTGTCGATGGGATACTCGTCCTCCTTGCCCATGCGCGCGTTGACGGCGCAGTGCACGTCCTCCAGCTTCATAAGCGAGTCCACGCAGGTGAGGCAGCGCACGCAGTGACGGATATCATCGAGCCTGTTCTCCATGATCTTTTTGGTCAGTTCCGGGTCGGCCAGGAACGGACGGCCCATGACGATGGCGTCGCACCAGCCCTTATCGAGAAATTCCTCGGCGCGCACCGGATCGTGTATGCAGCCCACCGGCATGACGGGCACATCGACGACCTCCTTGATGGCGTGCGCCGCAGGGACGTTGTAGCCGCACTCGTAGTTGGCGCCGGTGATGATCTGGTCGACGAGCGATGTGATGACGCCGCCCGACACGTGGAAACAGTCGACGCCCGCCGTCTGCAACATTGGAGCGATGCGCTGCGTATCGGTCATGTCGCGGCCGTTGGCCCCGGCGATGTTCTCGTCGCCGGAGATGCGCACCGTCATCGGAAAGTCGCTTCCGGCCACCTCCCTGATGCGCTTGATGACTTCGAGCGACAACCTGACTCGACCCTCGACGGTGTAGCCCAGGTACTCGCCCTCCTCGCGCTTGTTGCGCAGCGGGGACAGGAACGAGCCGAGCAGCATGTAGTTGTGCGCCATGTGCAGCTCGACGCCGTCGTAGCCCGCCTCGCGCGCCCGGCGCGCTGCCTGGGCGTACATCTCGATGAGCGCCGATAGCTCGTCCTCCGCCAGCTCGCGGCACACCTGCTGGGTGGACTCTGAGCGGTTGACCGAAGGCCCAATGGCCTCCGTGCTTTCGAAGAACGGGGCCAGCGACTCGGGGCCCGGGTGGCTTATCTGCGGCATTATCTTCGCTCCATACTCGTGGACGGCGTCGGTGAGACGCTTGTGGGCTTCGATCTGGAAATCGCTGTGCAGCGCGACGGACAGAGGCTGGTACCGATGCGGCTCGTCAATCGAGTTAACCTCAGTGATGATCAGGCCGACGCCGTACTTGGCGCGCTCCGCCCAATAAGCAATCTGGCGATCGGATGGCGTCTCGTCGGGATTGGCCCACACCAGCGTCATCGGCGACATTACGATGCGGTTCTTCAACTCGAGGCTGCCGATCTTCCACGGCGACATTAGTTTACTCAGCTTGGGGCCCCCGCTTACCTTCTTCGCCTCGGGCTGAGCCGTCACGCTTTGGACCGGACGAGCGCCGCCTTCTTCCCTAGGAGCTCGAACTTCGGCCGGCTTGGCTTGCGGGGCTGCAGCGGTAAATCCTTCAAATTCAGTAAACTCAGCTATCCTGTTGCAGAAATCGACCGTCGGCTGGCTCGGTTTGTAAGCCTGCAAAGGGATCAGCTTTGCCATTTTGCCGGAGAGCTTGATGTGGCGCCTGATGTAGCCGCGCATGCCCACAGACCAGTCATTCAGCACGAGAATCTTGTAGGCGTATTCAGCCGGCATAGACATATCGACATCGGCGCCGTCAACGAAGCCATTCTGGATAATGCCATTATTCATGGCCATCTTGACCTCGCCCTTATCGGTCTTCACGGCGAGGTTCACCGTCACGCTGGTCATCGAGTCCGGCATCTGGAGATCGCCGGCAGTCTCATACATCTCGGATACTTTGCTGAACCACTCGTCTGATAGAAATTCAACCATTTTACCCTCCTTAAGCCATTGACTAACAGCCGTCGTCTGAGAAATAATGAAGCATCGACAACCGGTTAGCGGCGCAACCGTTATATTTTGTACGGTTGCTGATACATAGTCAAGGGGCCCAAAACGTTCAGGATTCTACCCGTGAGGGGCCCAGTCGAGATTATCTCACCCCTGCTTCTTAAAAGGGAAGCCCGGAGGGAGCACCCTCTGGCGGGGGTTTGATGGTATCCCCCAAAGTACGAGGGACTATTAGGGAGTTTGGAAAACAGCGCGTCCCCACACATTAAAAAGAGGTGCCCTTCCGCGGAAGGGCCGGGGTTTTAGGGGTGTCCCCTATATTTTTAACTTCCCCCAAGACCGGGGGATACAGGGGGTTGACCCCCATCTATAACAAAAATTTAAGGAGGGTGTGCATGGACAGGGACAAGATAATCGAACTGGTAAACAGATCGCCGGAGCTTGTGGGCAAGCACGACCGTGAGGGCTGGCTTAACCTGTTTTCGTCGAATGCAGTGGTGCAGGATCCTGTCGGGGCAGGCCCCAACCGCAAGGGCAAGGACATGCGTAAAGGAAAGGATGCCCTGGGACGCTTCTACGATATCTTCATCGGCCCGAATATGATAAAGTTCGACGTGCACCAGGACGTCGTCGTCGGCGACGAGATGGTGAGAGAAGTATCGATCCACACCACGCTATCCAACGGCGCCATAACAATAGTGCACATCTTCCTGATCTACAAGGCCGTCGAGGAGAACGGCGAGCTGAAGATAGAGAGCCTGCGCGCGCACTGGAACTTCGGCAAGAACGCCGTATCGCTGATGACGAAAAACGGGCTCAAAGGCATGACCGGCTCCACCATGCAGTTCTACACCATGATCAAGGTGCAGGGCATGAAGCGCATCATCGAATACCTTGGCGCCATGTACAAGGGCATACTCGGGAAGGGCATCAAGTCCGCCAATGCCTTCGCCGCCGCGGTCAGCGCCGGCGATCAGGCAGCCCTATCCGGCCTGTGCGACGCCAGCGCAACCATCGAGTTCCCCGCCGGCAACAGCATACCCTCGGGCGAGTTCTTAAGCGGCGCGGGTAAAGACGTCAAGCTCGAGATCACCGGTGTCCGCTCCGGCGGGTGGTACACTTCCGGCGCGATCGATATCAAGGGAAGCGGCGGCGACAGGCACGGCGTCGTCTTCTTCGAGTTCAACCCTGCGACGAAGAAGATAGCCGGAGCGCAGTTCTTCTGGAATTAACAGGCGTAATTTTTCGTCGACGAAAGTAAGGGCACGGTGTGCCGTGTCCTTATCACAAAGCGATTCGATAAACCAATCCCGAATCATAAAAAAAGGGGCGTCTCATGGACGCCCCTTTTCGTTCGTACCTTTGTGTTAAATGCCTACCTTCTTATGTTGGCGTAGCATTCCCTGCAATACACCGGGCGGTCCTGCCGAGGCTGGAAAGGCACTTCCGTGCTCTTGCCGCACTGTGCGCATACCGCCGGGAAGAACTGCCGCTGCCCGCCGCCGTAGCCGCCACCGAACCCCGCGCTCTGCTTCTTGGCAGCCCTGCACTCGGAACAGCGCTTGGGCTCGTTGGTGTAGCCCCGCTCGGCGAACAAAGCCTGCTCGTCGGCGCTGAAGGTGAAGCTTATGCCGCAATCCTGGCATGTGAGGGTCTTGTCTTCGTATGACATAGATGACCTCCTTCCTTTGGTTACTTGGCTTGAGTTTGGTCATCCATGCCTTGGAAACTCACGGCTAACCGGGTGGGCTAGGGTAGGACTACCAACTTTTAACCAGATGCGTAACATTAACACGTATTCGGCAATATGTCAAGTTACGAGCGGCGACAGGCACGGCGTGGGGTTCTTCGAGTTCAAATCGGCGACAGAGAAAGCTAACGCACCCCTACGGCAACTCCCCCACCACGTTGGGCTCAAGGTACTCGATGTCCCTGATCTCCTCCTCGCTCATGCCGTCGAAGACATCGAACTCGCCGGAGATTATCTCCGCTTTCCTGGCATCCACCGCATCCCTCACGTCCTGCGGGACAAGGTCGCTGAACGGCGCCAGCTGCACCACCCCATCGGCCATGCCATACCACCAGTCGCTGCCCGGCTGCGTGTCCCAAGTGCCGTCGCGAACGGACTCCACGATGTCGGTCATAACGGGCTCCCAATCATAATATGCAGCGGTCAGGAACGCATTCGGGGCGAACCGGCTAAAGTCCGAGTTGAGGCTTATGTAGTACACGCCGTTATCGTCCGCCACCTGCCCCGGTATATAGGAGTCGGTATGATTGGCGATCACGTCGCAGCCGTCATCGATGAGAGCCGATGCCGCCGCCGCCTCCGCTGCGGGATCGTACCACGCGTTCGCCCATTCAACATAGACCTCGGCCTCGGGATTTACCTCCGCGACACCTTTGGCGAAAGCATCGATACCGACAATCACCTGCGACACCGGCATCGCCGCCACAAAGCCGATCCTGTCCGATTCGGTCATGGCACCGGCCGTCATGCCCGCCAGGTATTTGGCCTCATAGATGCGCCCGTCGTATATGCCGACATTGTCGTGCATCGCGTCCTCGCCGGTGGCCCACATGAAGACGACGCCGGGATAATCCGGAGCTACTTCTTCGATGTATACGGGCCATAGTCGTAAGAATGGCAAAAGATCACATCGCAGCCTTCATCGGCGTACCCGCGCATCGCCGTTGCAGCGTACGAGACACCGATATCCTCGCTCTCGGAGAGCACGACATAGCTCAGCGTATCGGACATGCCTTCCGCCCCCAGGTGGCCCTCGTAGGTCCAGCCGTAATCCTCCGCAGCGCCGATCTGGATCACCGCCACCTTGATCGATTCATCTTCCCCGCCACAACCGGCGAACGCCGGCAGCAAAAGCATCGCCATCGAAAGAACCGCGATAACAGCCTTGCGACTCAGCATACCGCCTCCTTTATTGGATCCGTCCCGCTGCTCCCCGCTACACGCTAATCGATCTACCCCACCATAAACGTCCCTAAACCCGTAGCTATCAGGCTCTGCTCATCATTCGTCAGCTCCATGCGAATGACCTTCACCTTCTTGCCGTCACGCAGGATTGAGCCGGTCACGGTGAACTCCTTGCCCTTGCCCGGCCGCAGGTAATCGATGCGCAGGTCGATAGTCCTGATGCCACTCAGCTTCTTGATCTGCTCCTCCATGGGATGATCCCTGATATCTTTAATCTGGTTCCAAGTGACGATGGCCCCCCCGACGATATCGATCGCGCAGGAGATTATCCCCCCGTAAAGGATGCCCGGATGCCCGCACAGATCGGGTCGCATGGGGAATCTTATGCGTATGCTGTCGTCCTCCGTCGGCTCAAGCGTAAAGCCGACGAGCCTGTGAAAGGGATGATCCCTGGTTACGAGGGCTATGCCCTTCAGTTCCTGGCTCTGTGATTTTTCGTCTTCCATTCCTCTGTTCCTCGATAGGTTTTTGTCGCTTACCGTATTAAATAGCGAACAGAGATATTATTCAACCCCCGCAGGAACCTTACCCATCGATGACAGATATAGCAGGTATCATAGACCGACTCGATCACGAAAGCGCGATCCGAAACGGGCGCATCGCGATGCGCCCGTACCCGATACACGCTACCCGCTCCTCTTCAACACATCCTTCTGCCGCTGCATGCCCTTCAGGCTCCTCTCGCAGAATATCCCGTTCCCCTCCATGTCCGTCTCACAGTAATACATCGTTGTCGATATCGTCGAGGGGGTGGGAGTGAATATCTGCACCTGCTCGGGTATCAGCTTCAGCCCGGTCGACAGGAAGCTCCTGAGCCGCTGCATGTGCCCCAAAGTGCAGCCCGGATGTGCAGCGATGATGTAGTACGTAAGAAAATTGCGCTTGCCCGACGCGGCGCAAGCCTCATCGAACATCGATTTGAACTCCATGAGCGGCTTTACGCCGGGCTTGTTCATCAAAACGAGCACCCCGTTATCGCAGTGCTCCGGCGCCAGCTTGATCTGCCCGGATACGTGATGCCTCACCAGCCGGTCGACGTAGCGTTCACCGTACTCCTTATCGGCGACGACCATGTCGTGACGTATGCCGGAGGAGACGAAGACCCTCCTTATACCCGGCATGCCTTCGAGGCTGCGCAGAAGCTCTATCTGCGCCGCGTGCCCGAACTTCAGGTTGGGACACGGTCGCGGCATGAGACAGCTCTTTCTCGAGCAGACCCATCCCTTGCCGCACGTCGCGCCGTACATGTTCGCCGTGGGGCCGCCTACATCGCCGATGATGCCGTTGAAACCCGGCCTGCGCCTGATGCGCTCCGCCTCGTCGATTATCGATTGCACACTGCGGGAGACGACGCGCCGCCCCTGGTGTACGGCGATGGAGCAGAAATTGCAGCCGCCGAAGCATCCTCTATGTGTGGTTATCGACTGTTTGATAGTCTCGAGCGCCCTGACCTCGCCGGTTCCGTAATACGGGTGCACGTCGCGCTCGAAGTCGAGGTCGCATATCTCGTCCAGCTCCGCCGTCGACAGAGGCGGCTGTGGAGGGTTATGTATAAGATATCGGTCTCCGTGCCTCTGTACGAAGCCTGCGAATGCATCGTCAACGTTATCGTGAAAGAGCCGCGACATCCGCAGAAACGATTGTTTATCCGCCGACGCCTCCTCGAACGAGGGGAGCCGTATATATCCCTCGACAGGGCTGCCGGAGACGTAGCATATACCCCTGACCCGCTTCAAGTCCGAGCCTTCCCGCAATGCCCGTGCCAGTTCGACGACCGTCCTTTCCGCCATACCGTAGGCCAAGATATCGGCCTTGGAATCGAAGAGGATCGAGCGGCGAACGGCGTCGTCCCAGTAATCATAGTGCGCTATGCGCCGCAGACTGGCCTCGATCCCGCCGAGCACTATCGGTTTAGTATTCTTGAAATGACGCCGGATGAGATTGGTGTAAGCTATCGACGCGCGGCTCGGCCTGACGTTGACGCCGCCGGGGGTGTAATCGTCCCGATTGCGGCGTCGCTTCGTCGGGGTGTAGTTGGCAACCATCGAATCGATGCACCCGGCGGTCACGCCCCAGAACAGCCTCGGCTCGCCGAGACGCTCGATGTCCACCCCGCTGTCCATTGATGGCTGGGCGATGACGGCGGTCTTGAAACCGTGTTTGAGCAGGTACTTCCCGATGACGGCCACGCCGATGTGCGGGCTGTCTATATACGCATCCCCCGTGACCAGGATGACATCCGGTCTCTCCCAGCCAAGGGATTTAAGCTCCTGTTCGGTGGTCGGCAAAAACATCCGAATGTATCCCCTACCCGCTACTAACTACACGCTACTCGCTGGTGCCGATCGCATGCCTAGCCGCGATCCAGCCAAACACCATC
>JAYEHL010000189.1:0-8187 GCA_034659515.1 Chloroflexota bacterium
GCAACGGAACTGTAACATTTTCGGACGTAACACGTTATATGGAGTAGGAGACAGGTGAAACCGTCCCGATGCGCAGATGCGGACAACGAGGCCCTGATTATCGAGCGGGCGGCTAAGGGCGACGCGCAAAGCTTCGCCGAGCTGTACGACGCGCACGTGAATCGAATATACAGGTACATTTTCTACCGGGTGAGCGATGTCGGGACGGCGGAGGATCTGACGCAGGAGGTATTTCTCAAGGGATGGAGATCGCTGCACAGGTTCAAAAAAACCGGCAGCCCGTTCGTGGCCTGGCTGATGACGATAGCACACAACTTGGTGATCGATCACTACCGTTCTCAGAAGCACCGGCCCACGCTCCTTGATGAGACAACACCCGCCGACCCGTCGACATCGCCGCATCAGATGGCGGAGTCGAAATGGAATCAACAGAAATTAAAGGAAGGCGTCGGGAAGCTGAAGCCGGAGCAGCAGCAGGTTATCATGATGCGGTTCATCGAGGGTTTCGATTATGTGGAGGTCGCGGCGGCGCTGGGAAAGAGTGAAGGGGCGATACGTGTTATTCAGCACCGCGCGCTGAAGGAACTAAAAGAAATCCTGTCGAAGGAGATGGGTTAAGTGGCTGAGAGGATCGAGGATATACTCGCCCGCTGCATCGCGGATGTTAAGGCGGGAAGGGCCGGTATAGAGGACTGTCTGGCCCGATATCCCCGCTTTAGCGATGAACTCGAGCCGCTGCTCAGGCTTGCGCTTTCGATAGAGCCGCCCGCAGAGGTTGAGCCATCGCAGGCCTTCAAGGCCAGGGCGCGCGCCGACCTGATCACGCGTATCAACGCCGAGCGCGCCCCGTCGAAAGCCACGACGCGACACCTTCCCTCGCCGACAAACCCGTTCTCGCCGCAGAGCCGATTGAGGTTCGCAGCCGTCGCGGCGGCGTTCATTATCGGCATCGCATCCGCGACCGGGGGCACCGCCTACGCGTCGCAGGACGCCCTCCCCGGCGACATCCTCTATCCCGAGAAAACTTTCATCGAGGATGTCGGACTTTTCTTCTCCTTCTCGGCGGAATCCAAAGCTGAGACGCACCTGGATATCGCCGACACGCGCATCGAGGAGATGTCGAGGCTGCCCGAGGACAGGGGTAGATTCGTCGAAGGCATGATGGAATCATATCAGTACCATCTGGAGCAGGGACTGGATATAGCCGATGAGCAGGTAGGGCAGGGGGCCAACATGTCGGGCCTCATCGCCAGATTCCAAGAGAGGATCGCCTATCAACAGGGGGTACTGAATACAAGCTGCGATCAGGTTCAGGCGCAGGTGCGCCAGACGGTGCGCAACGCCATAAACGTATCCGCCGGGCAGCTCGACAAGGCGAACAGTTTGATGGTCCAGGCCCATATGGAGAATGCTGCAAGGATAATGAACCGGGTCGGCCAGGCAGCCCAGTCCGGCGACGCGGACGAAGTCGACGAGCTTTTGCAACAATACGACGAGTGCCTCGACGCCATCGTCGATGCAGCGGCAATCACTCAAGATGGTGAAACACTGCTCGATCAGGCCAGGGAGAGGCTCGGCAACGCCTTCGACCAGCTACCGTCCGACATCCCGGAAGAGGCGAGCGACGCCATCGAAAACGCAAAGCAAAAAACGATGCAGGGCCTCGATAAGGCCACAGATACTTCAGACGACGGATCGACATTAGAGGATGTATGGAACGAGTTCGATACCGAGTGGGGAGAGTTCATGAACCAGTACCAGGGCGAGGGCGCTCCCGGCTCCGAGGAGTGGCAGAACTCATGGCAGGAGTTCGATCAGGCATGGCAGGGAACGCTAAATATATCGCCCGGAAACGGCGGTAAAAATGGTAGCGGTTCCGGAAACAAGTCAGCCACGCCGGAGCCGCAGCCGACGGTCGTTCCGACCATCTTACCGACCGCCGAGGTTGAAATCATATCTACTATAATCCCGCTTCCGTGAAAATGGTGAGACGCAAAATCTTGCGTCTCTACGTGATCCCCACGACCGGGCGATACCGTCATTCCGGCCCCGTATCGCCGTACGGGGTAAACTCCAGCCGGAATCCAGTCTGCCGCATCATTCCATCCAAACAAAAACCGGTGAAGACGTTTATCTCCCACACCGGCGCGATAAAAATCCTCGAAAATAAAGTGTCCCCCTTTTGCAAAGGGGGACTAAGGGGGATTCGCCATCGGCTCTGCTCGACGACACGCCGATCAATATACCGATATCATCACTCCCCCAACTCCCGCTTGGCCTCATCCCACAGGGCGTCTTGCTGCTCCAGCGTGAGATCGGAGAGCGGCACGCCGCGCTCTTTGCACGCCCGCTCCATGTATGAGAAGCGCCTGTAGAAACGCTCGTTGCAAGACTTGAGCGCAACCTCGGCATCGATGTCCATTCGCCGGGCGATACAGACCAGCGTGAACAGAATATCACCGAACTCCTCGACTCTGTGCCGATGACCGATCGCCTGCTGCAGCTCGGCCACCTCCTCGGCAAGCTTATCGATGATGTCGTCGACCGTCTCCCAATCGAAACCAACCCGCGCTACGCGGCGTCCCAGCGCTTGCGCGTACGCCAGCGACGGCATATTCTTGGGCAGCCCCGCCAGTATCTCCGTCTTGCCCTCCTTGCGCTTGATATCCTCCCAGTTGGCGATAACCTCGGCGGAATCCTTCACATCGACCTCGCCGAAAACGTGCGGGTGTCGCCGCACCAGCTTTTCACTGATGCCCCGGAGCACATCGCCGATGTCGAAGTCGCCGTCATCGACGGCCATCTGCGAGTGGAGTACTATCTGCATCAGCAGGTCGCCCAGCTCCTCGCACAGCCTGGTCATATCGCCCTCGTCGATGGTCTCCACCACCTCATACGCCTCCTCCAATAAGTTGCCCTTTATCGAATCGTGGGTCTGCTCGCGATCCCAGGGACAGCCGCCAGGAGCGCGCAGCCGTGCGATGATCGCCACCAGATCATCGAAATTCTTCATCTCACCCGAACCGTCAATTTCCTTCACTGTAAAACCTCTTCCATATCGAACTCGACCGCATTATAAGTGCGCCGCGTCCGATTGACAAGGCGCGACCCGCTCGACTAGCATGAAGACATGGACGAACAAAATCGATTTCGCATCCCTATCTACATTGCGACAGGCATCTTTATAATATGTATTCCGTTCTTCCTCCTCACCTCCAACCTCAGGTGGGCGGCAAACGACATCCGGCTGTACGAATACGGCTACGATAAATACGATGCGAGCGAGAACACCGGCCTCAGCGACGAAGAGCTTACCGCCATCGCCGAGGACATGATAATCTACCTGAACACCGGCGAGCAGGGCGATACCTTCGACATATTCAACGAACGAGAGATAATCCACCTGAACGATGTGCGGAACCTGATACAGCTATGTTACGCCATACAATGGGGCGCGCTCGGCTATATCGCGGCGTTCATCGCAGCGGGACTCGCGTGGCGTCGCAGACGATTCGTTCCGTTGCTGTTTACATCGATCGCGCTGGGCAGCGTGTTTACCATTGCTGCCATGTCGATACTGGGCGTAGCGGCGCTGATCGACTTTAACTGGCTATTTACGGCGTTCCACCGCGTTTTCTTCAGCGGCGATTCGTGGGTGCTTTTCGGCTATCTGCCGTGGCTGTACACCGAGGGGTTCTTCTTCGATGTGGCAAAATTCGTGGCGATAGCGATAGTAGTAGAATCGGTACTTTTGGGTGGTTTTGCAGGCTTTTTCACGCTGCGCCGGAGAAGGGCCGGAGGTTAATTGTGACACGTGCCGCAAGATGTCGCAGGACACGAGGGGCCGCACCCGCCGCCCGCCCCCGCGATGGGCATGGTGCCTCCGCCGGGCCCCCTGGAGACTGCGGCGAATATAGACACCTGCTTTTTCGCGGGCGACTGGCAATTGGGGCACGCCACCGCATTATCCGACTCGCTGAAGGAACAGCGGCGCTCGAACTTGTGGTTACACTCTGAACATTTGTATTCGTATATCGGCATGGCAAACACATTCTAAGCCGCAGCGCACTGGAAATCAAGAGCGCCAGACAACCTTTCCGCCCACGATCGTCGCCTCGACCTTTATATCTTTTATCTGCTCGGGCGACACCTTCATCGGATCGTCACTCAGCAAAGTGAAGTCCGCCAGCTTGCCCGCGCTTATCGAGCCTTTCACCCCTTCATCGAATGTGGCATAGGCGGGCGCCCTGGTATGCATTTCGAGAGCCATGGCCGGCAAAACGCGCTCCCTGGGGAAAAACACGTTCCCATCCTCGGTCCGCCTGTTGACCGCCGCGTGCATGCTCAACAGCGGGTCCAGCGGCGCTACAGGATTATCGGAACCGGCGGATGGCTTCAAACCGCTCTTTAGAAACGAGCTGATGCGATAGAGCAGCGGCTGCTGTTCTTCAGTCACCGTCGCGAGGTATCGCTCGCCGCTGTGGTAAATGAATAGCGGCTGCGTCACAATCAACACCCTTATATCCTCAAGCCTATCGAGCAGGGAATCCGGGCATACCGAGCAGTGCTCTATGCGATGGCGATGGTTATTCTTCGATGCGTGGCCCAGAACTCGTTCCAGCGCCGCGACCGCCGCGGCCACCGTGCTCTCCTCCACGGCGTGGATGGCGACCTGATACCCGTGCCGATGCGCCTTCGCCAGACATTCCTCAAGCTCCTCACTCGACGGGTGCAGTACGCCCCGCACCTCGCTTAACATAACCTTTAGCGCCCCGAGGCGCATATCGTGATCGCCGTGCCGCGGCGAGAAATCTCTCTCCATTAGCTCATCGAGATGCCTTAATCCAAGCATCATCGATACCCTGGGCACCAGATGACCCTTCTCTCGCATCCTGCGCAGGACATTCCACGATCCGAGGTCGTTCGATGCGGTGGCATCCTGAAGAGAGGTTATGCCCCGCGACAGATATTCGTCGTTGGCCAGCGTGACGCCGTTATCGAGCTCCTCCGGCGGGAGCGGAGGTATCTTACTGTCGATGTAATCGCTCATCTCATAGAGAATCCCGTTCGGCTCACCCGTATCGAGAGACCTGTCGATCATGCCCCCTGGGGGCTCCGGCGTATCATTTTTAATTCCAATCATCGATAGCGCCATGCTGTTAAGCACGCAGGCGTGGCGCGACCGGTGCATCAACTTCACCGGGTTCGATGGAGCGGCTTCGTCGAGATCGTATCTCGTCGGATAGCGGCGCTCATCGAGACGAAATTCATCGTAACCGACAGCCCTGACCCATTCGCCCTCGGAGGTGGCCTGCGCTCGCTCGCGTATCCTCGCCTTGATATCGGCTATCGACGATACGGACGGCGGCGAGCAATCGACGGCCTGCAGGCTGGAGGCAAGCGCCAGTATATGGCAATGGGCATCGTTGAATCCGGGAACCAGCGTTTTACCGTTGCAGTTGATCTTTCGACCCTCGAAGGCGTCTTTCTCCTCGCTGCGGCCGACGCGTATGATCTTGCCGTCCTTGACCGCAACCAGGCCGGCCCTGGGCTTGGCCGGATCGAAGGTAACGATATTCGCGTTAAATAGAACGAGGTCGGCTTTCTTACCCATCTCTAAACAACACCTTCATAGCCTCTCGGAGCCGATCCAGTCCCGTCAGCTCATACGGAAACATGGGGAGCATACGCTGCTTACCGGCGTATATCTCCATGATATCAGCGATATACCCTCGCTGCATCTCCGATTTGCGCCTCATGAACTCGGAGTCGGGATCCTCCACTACTTGATTGATTATTACCCGATCGATATTCAGCCCGTAACTGCTAAATTCTTTAAAGATATCATCGAGCTGATATACGGCGAGTGCCTCCGCTATGGTCACCATGTTAAATTCCACCTTATTCCGGAGAAAATTTATATCTTTATCCGAAAGCTCTTCCCACCCCTTTATAACCCCCTGAACCGTCTGTTTGCTTTCCCCCGTAGTTTTCAGCGATGTATAGATGCGCGCTGCCGGCTTCAGATGCTCACCGATTATCGCCGGCATGCGGAGCAACCCAAGTGTTTGGCCCGCTGGCGCCGTGTCCCAAACGATTTTCTTATACTCGCCCGATTCATACAGTTCCCTGATGTAATCCACCATGAACTCATCCCTGAGCCCGGGCAACACGCTGGCGACGAAGTCGATGAACTCCTCGTAGCCGATATCCACAAACGACGAGAATACCTCGTATGCCTCAACCCCGAATTTGCTGTTCCACATCATTTTGACCTCATCGGAGCCGACCTCGTAAAGATAAAGGTTATCCGTAATAGGAGTGGCTTCCCCCCTTCCGCCGAATCGTTCCTTGCCATCAAGCTCAAAAACGTGACGCAGCGAAGGAGTGGGATCGGTGGATATAATAAGCGTCTTCCTGCCCTCCAGTGCATTACGGAGTGCTGTCGTAGCCGCGCAGGTGGTCTTCCCCACGCCGCCTTTCCCGCAGAACATCATTATATCCTTCATCTGTGGCTCCTCTCCAGGTGCACCATCAATATCGCCAGGTCCGCAGGGGTAACCCCGTCGATCCGCGACGCCTGGCCCAGCGTCACCGGCCTCAAACGATTCAGCTTCTGCCGCGCCTCGTAACGCAAGCCGACGATATCATCGTATACGAATATATTTGGAATCGAGCGCCCCTCCAATCGCGCCATGCGGGCGACCGCCTTGCTTTGCTTCCTTAAATAACCCTCGTACTTCGCCTCGATCTCCACCTGTTCGGCGATGTCGGCCCCGACATCGGAGCCGACGAAACCCTCTGCGATCAAGGTATCGTATGTGACCTCGGTGCGCCTGAGGAACTCCAGGGCCGTCACACTCCTGTTCGAGTGGTTCAGATACTTCTTCGATAGCCGGCCGATCTCGTCGGCGATCGACTGCCGTTTCTTCTCCACACGATCGCATGTATCATGATCGACGAGGCCCGCTTCATAGGCGATAGGCGTCAGCCTCAGATCGGCGTTGCCCTGCCTCAGCAATAATCGATATTCCGCACGCGACGTCAGCAGGCGATACGGCTCCGTCAGCTCCCGCGTTACAAGGTCGTCGATCATGACGCCGATGTAGCCCTGATCGCGTCTCACGATGATAGGCGGCCTGCCCTGCGCCCGCAGCGACGCGTTCATCCCGGCGATGAGCCCCTGCCCCGCCGCCTCCTCGTAACCGGTCGTCCCGTTGATCTGCCCCGCCAGGAACAGGCCGGGCGCAAGCCTGCTCTCCAGGCTTGCCGATATCTGATCGGACGGTACGTAATCGTACTCGATGGCGTAGCCCACCCGCATCATCTCAACATGCTCCAACGCGGGTATGGTGCGCAGCATCTCCAATTGCACATCCTCGGGAAGGCTCGTGTTGGCCCCTTGCACATATACCTCGTTCGTCTCCCAACCCTCGGGCTCGAGGAACAGGGGGTGGGCGGACTTGTGCGCGAACTTGACTATCTTGTCCTCTATCGAAGGACAGTACCTGGGCCCGACGCCGTCGATAAAGCCGTTGAACAGCGGGGCGCGGTCCAGATTCCTTCGTATGATATCGTGCAGCCTTTCATTTGTGTAGACCATGTAGCACGGAAGCTGGGGCCTCCACGACGACGCCGCGAGCGGGTAGACCGGGTTCGGCGGCGGGAACGATATCGACGCGGCACCGTTGCGATGCATGCTGAAATATAGAGGAATATCGCTCCCCGGCTGGATGATCGTCTTATCGAAATCTATGGTGCGCGCGTCGAGGCGCGGCGGCGTGCCGGTCTTCAGCCTTCCCAATCTAAAACCGAGGGAACGCAGGCTGTCGGACAGCCTTTGCGCGGCGAACTCACCGGCGCGCCCCGCGGGATAGCTCCTGTCACCGACGATGACGCGGCCGTTCAGCGAGGTGCCCGTGGTGAGCACAACGTTCCTGCCTTCATATACCCGCCCGATGTCCGACTCGACGTAAAAAACATCGCCCGCGACGCTAATATTATCTACAAGAGCCTGCTTGACATCCAGATTTGTCTGGCGTTCGAGCGTGTGTTTCATCGAGAGGCCGTAAAGCCTTTTGTCCGCCTGAGCCCTGAGCGCCTGTACCGCCGGCCCCTTGCCGGTGTTGAGCATCCTGACCTGTATGAAAGTGCGGTCGACGTTGCGCGCCATCTCGCCG
Organism: Chloroflexota bacterium; assembly: GCA_034659515.1. Classification (GTDB taxonomy): domain Bacteria; phylum Chloroflexota; class Dehalococcoidia; order E44-bin15; family E44-bin15; genus JAYEHL01. Next base: position 8,181 of record JAYEHL010000189.1, read on the forward strand.
CCCAGCG
>JAYEHL010000190.1:0-8108 GCA_034659515.1 Chloroflexota bacterium
CTGCCCCCGCTGACGACGAACGTGCGAATGACGATGTTCAGGTCCATACAGCCATCGAACCCGAGGTAGCCTATCGAGCCGGTATAAACGCCGCGCCGCGTGGGCTCCAACTCGTCGATTATCTCCATCGCGCGCACCTTGGGCGCACCGGTTATCGAGCCGCCGGGGAACGCAGCCTTAAGCAGATCGATGCGACTCTTTCCCCGCCGCAGCCTGCCCTTCACCGTCGATGTCATCTGGAACACGGTGGCGTACTTCTCGACGGTGCACAGCTCCCTGACCTTCACCGTGCCGTACTCGCACACCCTGCCCAGATCGTTCCGCTCCAGATCAACGATCATAATATTCTCGGCGCGATCCTTCTCGCTGTTCGCCAGCTCGTCCGCTAGCGCCTCATCCTCGATTTCCGAACGTCCCCGAGGACGCGTCCCCTTCATCGGGCGCGTCTCGACGAGGTCGCCTTCGAGGCGCAGGAAACGCTCCGGCGAGGCGCTTACTATCGCGACATCGCCGAAATTCAGATACGACGCAAACGGCGCCGGATTTATGCGGCGCAACCTCAAATACAGATCGTACGGATCGACGGCCAGGTCGACATCGAACCGCTGCGACAGGTTGACCTGAAAAATATCGCCGCCCGCGATGTACTCTTTGGCCGCCTTAACCACTGCGATATACCCTTCGCGAGTGAAATTGCCTCGAAGCTGCGACTGCTGCGCGCCGTCCGACCCAAACCCGATGGCGGGAAACGGCTCGTCGAGCCGATTCGATCCGCCGCCGCGGGCGATCAAACCCTTAAGCTCATCGAGGCGTTCTTCCGCCCTCACTCTGCGGACGGATTCCTCCAGACAGGGGAAACCGGTAGAGGCGATGTAAACCTTCTCTTCGACATGATCGATGGCTACGACGGCATCGTAGAAGGCGATGCAGCAGTCCGGCATCCCGAGGTCGTCGACCGTGATCGAAGGCAGGCACTCTATGAAGTGGCACAGGTCATAGCCGAGGTAGCCGACCGCCCCGCCGGTAAACGGGATGGACGATGAAGATCGATCGATGGCATACCTCTCCAGCAACTCCCCCAACACATCGAAGGGGTTGCCGATTATCGAATCCGTGACCCCGTCGCATACGACATCGATCGTTTCACCTTTACTCCTGACCACAAGAAAAGGGTCGCTGCCGATGAAAGAGTAGCGACCCAGATCATTCTCCGACATCCCGCTATCGAGAAGAAAACTGAAAGGCCGATCCTTGAAGAGATCGAAGATCGATAGCGAGTCCGGTTGTACGGAAATCTCCTCGATCAGCGGGCAGCGCACGGTACGGCCGTCTATGAGCAATCAGATCCCCCTCCCCGCCCTCATTCAAGGGACAGCTGGGTTACCTCCACAGCCCGCGCCCGCTTCCTCACCACCTTCGTTCGGATCAGTATGAACAGCAGCAACGACAGTATTAATATCGGAACCCATGAGGCAACAAAAGTGGACATCATCAGCACCGAGAAAGCGATGGCGGCCAGGCCCATCGGGATGTAAGCCTCATATGGCTCTATATCGCTTTGCACGTCGTTTGCGAAAAAGTCCCTGATCTCCTCCAGCGCCTGCTCCCTGTCCGCAGCGGTCGCGCCTTCGGGCATTATCTTATCGATCAGGTGCTGGTCCGCCATGTCCACCACCCAGTCGACGGCATCCTCCGGAATTGTAAATCCCTGGCGGTCGATGTGCCCTGAATATCCGAAATAAAGGCTGGTGCAAACCAGCGCTACAAGCACTACGAGGAGGACGGTCTGGCTTCCACGGATATTCCATACCGAGAATTTAACGCGATTGGCGATCTCCGCCCGCACGCCGCCAAGATATATCAGGCCTATCAAGAAATATATCAGAGCGACCACAAAGCTCAGCAACGAGAGTTCAAACGTCAGAAACAATGCCAGCGCGGAGACAAGGTAGGTCAGCGCCGCCACCCAGAACGGACGTAAGAGCATGGCGACGAACCCGGCGGTCACCGCCACGGCGGTGAGGGCCCCCAGCGCCCAGAACACCAGATGCAGCGCCTCCCACATGTCCCATGACCCGGGAGTCAGGTAAACGTAGCCGTCGCCGACCCACCTGAGGACGAGCCCGAAAAAGGCTCCCGCGCCGGCGAGCATCAATCCGAAGACTATTGTCTTGATCAGCCAGGCGATGGGGATCTTTTGTATGAATCCTTTACTAGCATATTTCTTGCCGATCTTTTCTTCATCCTGCGTCATTTAGCCGCCTCCTTGTATGCTGACGCGCCGCTTACGCGAAGCGTCTCCCTTCCCCCTTTCGTAAAGGGGGATCGAGGGGGATTAATCCACTCCTCGCTCAAATTCCATCTCGATTCTCGAACAAACCTTCAAATCCTCCTCCGACGCCGCTTCCCCAAAGCGTCTCCCTTCCCCCTTTCGTAAAGGGGGATTGAGGGGGATTCTACAAATACTCCCCTATCCTTCCAACCACCCCATCGAGATTCTTAAGCACTTCCATATTCGAGAACCTTATCACCGTCAGGTCGCTTCCCCTCAAATACGCATCCCTTTGCTTATCCGCTTTCAACACCTCATCAGAATAATGTTGCGAACCATCAACTTCAATAACCAGTTTCGCTTTCGGACAATAGAAATCGACTATATAATCGCCTATGATCTTTTGCCGGTAGAATTGATATCCTTTAAGCTGTCTCCTTCTGAGCTTCGACCAGAGAAACCTCTCCGCGTCGGTCACGTTATTCCTTAATTCCCTTGAGCGGAATAGAAGATTCTTATTATAGGATAACATTAAGTTTTTGAATCCCCCTATTGTCCCCCTTTTTCAAAGGGGGAGAGCTACCGCCTGCTCAACGATTTCCCGTTCTTCCTCAAGCTTGCTGGGCTTTTAATCTTCACGACTTTGCCCTACTACTCTGCGACTAGCGCTTCAGGAAATCCTCCAGCCTTTCCATTGTGTCGAACACATTAGATGGTTTCAAGCCGATTGTCTTGGCTATGATAAGCTCTGTCAAACGTATAAATAGGTCTGCATCAGCATAAACTGAGCTACCCTCTGGAAAATACCCGGAGTGGACAAGCTCATTTCTTACAGCGGCTAACGACTCAATTCGCCCTTTGCCGCTCTTATCTATTTCACCTTTCAACGCATACTCTACCAGGAGAAAGGCTATCTTTTCAGTCGAATGTATCCGTCTTAGCTGCTCATCTGAAAGCCAACGCTTGTTATGGAGCGTAAATAAGTGTTCCCATATTGTCCAGCATTGAGTGAACGCAGTCTCTAATGGCTGGCAGCGAAAAGCCATGTTCGCTAGAACCAAATAGTGGCCATTGTCATATTTATGCTGCCACTCTTCACCCCTAATCAATGCATATACTTGATTAGTCCCTTCTTCAAAACCGATATCATAACTGAATGGATCGTCATCAGGGATCGGTCTACTTTTGTAAGGAATGGAGAGTCTGAGGCCTCCTCCATAGTGATAATACCTAGGGTCTGCCATGAACGTTCTGTACTTCCAATCACTGTTTGCATTATCAACCATGAATACATCTCGACTGGTAAAAATTGAGAGGAGAAGCAGAATATCACTCAGTGCTGTATTATCGCTGCCGTGCTGTTTGATAACTGGTTTTTCTTCTCTTTCGGGAATGTTCACGTATGCAGTTACAGCATGACTCCCAGTATTAGCACGAATCTGGAATTCAGAGCGGAATGTTGGCAAGTGCTGTAAACTTTGTAGTCTTTCTTGATAGTCATCTACTCTGGTAAAGCGATATCCGAAGATCGTCATCTCTTTACACCAGGATGGAAATTCCAGATTGTAGACTTCTTTTCTCACAGCTTACCTATTCCCCAAACAAACCTTCAATTCCCCATCCCCCTCACCACCTCCTGTACGAAATCCCCCTATTATCCCCCTTTTTCAAAGGGGGATAGCTGCCGCCTGTTCAAATTCCATCTCGATTCTCGAACAGACCCCTCCAAATTACCATCCGACGCCGCTTCCCCGAAGCGTCTCCCTTCCCCCTTTTGCAAAGGGGGATCGAGGGGGATTTCGGCTTACAAACACATCACTCCGCGAACAGATCCTTCAAATCTTCGTCCGACGCCTTCTTGCGCTCGAGCGTGTCGCGGAATCCGAGCTCTTTATACGATTCGGCTGAGCCGTACTCGCGCGTTTTGACGACGACCGGCATCGGCACGGCGTGCCCGAAGATGAGCGCCTGCTGCTTATCATCCAGCTTCGCCAGCACCGACCGCAGCTCGCCCTTTCCTGATATGCCGGTGAGCACGCTCTCAATATCCCTGTCGTTATCCAGCAGGCACGTGATCTTAGTGCCTATCTGGCTCATTATCTCCTCGTCGATGCCACTGGGCCGCTGATCGATCACCAGCAGCGTCACGTTGTACTTGCGCATCTCGCGGGCGATGGTGCCGAAAATGGTCTGTCCGGCCAGCTCGCGGTTGAGGAACTTGTGCGCCTCCTCGATTGTTATGACCAGCGGACAGGGTTTCGCGCCACCCTCCGCCAGCGCCCGCTCCATCCGCTCACGGTACATCGCGTGGATGCGGCGCGTGAGCAGGTTGGCGACGAGGATGTACGCCGACGTGTTGTCGCCGTAACGCCCGAAGTCGAGGACGACGTGGATGCCGCGCTCGAGGTACGACAGGATGCTATCGATGGCGTTCTCTTTAGCGTTCGATACGAGGAACGGCATGCGTTTTAAAATACTCAGGCGACGATGCAATGCGGACACCGTAGCCTCGTGTTCACCGAGACTCGACACCAGTTCGTCGAGATCGTCCTTGCCCTCCAGCGACAGAAATTCCTCCAGCCACCTGCGCTGACCGAACTTACGCGCCAGGCGGTACGGAACGCCAACCGCGGCGTCGGTGAGGCTGAGCGTTTCCTTGAGCATGGCGATGTCGTCCGGCTCGATTTCATCGTAGCCTATCTTAATCTCAAAATCGGGAGATACCTTTCGTTTGCGAGCATTCTCCGAGTCGAGCGCGAAGATGGCCACCTTCGAGCCGAAGAGCTGCTTCAGCCCCTTGATCTCACGGCTGTGCTCGCTGGTGCCCGCCCAGCCGTACTCGTTGTGCATATCGAAAACCAGGTTGACCGCCGAGCCCTCCTGCAATATGCCGATGAGCACCAGCCGGGCGAGGAATGTCTTGCCTGTGCCGCTCTTGCCGAAGATGCCGTTGGAGCGCGTCACCAGCCTTGAAGTGTCGAGACGCACCCTGGTCTCCATATCCAGCGGCGTGCCGATGTAGAACTGCCCCTCGCCTACCGAGCCGAACACGCCGGCGACGTCCTGCTCGCTGGACTCGCGCACCACGGAAAAATGCGCCGGCACCGTCTTCACCGGCTGCGGCCCTTCGATGATGTCCTCGGTATCTCCGCCGATGGTGAGCATGGGCAATACGTGCAATCGACCGAAGGTGCTCGTGCCGCTGATGACCTCGGCGATGAACGGATCGGACACGTCCGGCGGCGCGGTCATGATCCGCGGGTCGGCGGCGTCGAGGGCGACATCGGTGAGCATGCCGAAGAACCTGCGGCGTTCGCCCTCGATGGTTACATATCGTCCGACGGCGAGGTCCTCGACCGAGAAGTCGCCATCGAGCCTGACATCGACGCCCTTGGTAAGCGACCCCGAGACGACGAACCCCAGCCTGCGCTCGCCGGTCACGCCCGCACCTTCCTCAGGATCGAATTGAGCCGGGCGATATCGTTGATTAAAAGCGTTGCGAGTTCTTTGCCTGCCCTCACCAGAAAATCGCGGGGGCTATCGTGCGCCGAGGCGACGTTGCGCAGCACCGCAGCGACAAGGTCGTCAGACGACTCGTTGCCGCTGACGAGCGTACTCAAGTAATCGAACGAATCATTGAACGCGGCGACATCATCGCTATCGCAGAGATATACGAAGCTGTGGATTCGCGCCGGTCGCGGCGGCAGGTAATGGTTGAATCGACCACCGTCGCGGTGGCCGATCACCAGCGCCTCGAACTCGGTGCGCAGCAGCTTCTCAAGCTGCGGATTCGCGCGATAGATGTCCGACTCCTCGATATCGCCCCGGCCGCGCGCTATCGGGCGGCGACCCGGCTCGATGCTCGCGGTTGTGGCGTGCGACACGACGGCATAAATATCGATATCGCCCTCCCTCGTTCGCACCAGGCTCCCGAACGGCGGCGGACGGTGCAGCTCATCGCATTCGGCTGCGAAACCGCTTGTGGATGCTTCGATTACTTCACCAATCTTCTGCGACAAAACATTCTCCCTGCTCTATGCCGCGCTCCGGCTGAGCCCGAGCCCGATCACTCCGGCGAGCACCAGCCCGAGCGAGACCATCTTCAACAGCGTCACCGGCTCCTTGAAATATATTATGCCAATAACCGCAATTAAAGCTAGCCCCAGGCCGGCCCAGATCGCATAACTGATGCTGAGATCAAGCGTTTTCAGAGCGTAGATGAACGCGGTGAACGAAAGGGCGTAGAAAACCCATATCAATACCGACGGCACCAGATTAGTGAAGCCATCGGAAAGCTTCATGCAGGTAGTCCCCGCTACCTCCAACACTATCGCCACAAACAGAAGAAACCAGCCCATTTTGCGCCTCCCTAACAATCGAACATGAGGGCTCAGCTATATTAAATCGATTATAATTTTCGATTCTCCGAATCTACAAATCCTTCGCCATCCGCACGAACTCGAAATCCTTGCCGTTGATATTGTGGCTTTTGGGTTCGCCTACGGTCTCCATGCCGAAGCTGCGATACAGCCGGATGGCGACCTCGTTGTACGTCTCGGCGTCCAGCGCGACGCTGGTTGCGCCGGCGATTCGAGCCAGCCCCTCGACATGTTTAAGCAGACTCATCCCCAGGCCGCGGCTTCGATGTTCGGGATAGACGGCCATGCTGGCGATGTAGTATGTCCCATCGTCCATCTTGCCCAGCACCTCGCCGGCCCATTGAAAATGACGCGCCTGTTTAAAGAACGCCAGCTTCATGTATCGGATCATGAGAAGAGTGGTCTTGGCCTGCTCCCCCTCGTTCTGCCTCCAGTCGTAGGCGCACACCATGCCGGAGTTCTTACCATCGACCTGCGCGAAACTGACATGCTCATAGCTCGTCATATTCTCCCTGTAGCGATACAGGTTTCTGATCACACCCTCGTGAGTGCCGCCGTAGAGCGCCGGAACGAACTCCGGGCCCGACATCAGGAACAGCTTGAAAAAATCCTCCGAATAATCAGAATTTTTCGGCTTAATAATATCTGAATCCACCATGTATTTCCCCTCACTTTATGCAGGAGCATAGCGCCGCCGATATACTAGCGAGGCCTACCAGTCAAAATACTCCATTGTAGATGTATGACTATCGTCGGGAATCAGCTGCTGCTGATTGTTTCCATCGGTATCCATCAAGATCAACCTGTGGTACGAACCGACTAATTGGTCATCGGATATAATAAAATCCAGCCTGAGGAATAGTACACTTGAGCCATCGATTGAGAAGACCGGCAGCCCGGCCGCGTACTCGACACTGGTTAACTTTGTGACGATCCCGCTAAGGTCGACTTCGTATACATTCCAGGGGATCAACTCCTGCCATTGCCACTGAAACACGCTCAGATCGGCTGAATCCGTCCACGGTCTCTCACCCTCATATCTAGAAAACAATACGGAACTGCCGTCGGTATTCCAGCTGGGGTCATGATCCGACTGCCAGCCGGTGGTCGTAGTCAAACGAACAACCGAACTTCCATCAGCATCCATTACGAATATCTCCTCGCGTGCCGCTTGCTGGGTATTTCGATTGGACTTGAAGGCTATCATAGTGCCATCGGGCGACCACTCGGGATCGTTGTCCTCCCATATTGAGTCTGTAAGCCGGGTAAGATCGGTGCCTTCCACGCTCACTGTAAATATATCGGCCGCACCGCTTGGATTGCCCTCAGCATCCCTGAAAGATCCAAATACGATCTGCGAGCCGTCCGGCGACCAGTCCGGATGAGCGTCGATAACATAGTTCTCGGTGAGTCTGGTTATCTCCCCGGTCTCTATATCCATTACATATATGTCCCAA